>DATEOL010000042.1:0-11512 GCA_035274025.1 Gemmatimonadales bacterium
CGGAGGGTCAATGATCAGTCGGTCAGTGGGTCAGTCGGTCGGTCGTTCCGCAGGCCTCATTTTCATCGGCCTTCTCGCGGCTTCGTCGCTCCCGGGGCAGGAATATCCCAAATCTCCACCTGCTCCTCTGCCGCTCACACCAGCGCCATTTCCTCCGTTTCAGGAGGGGCTCCTGGCGAACGGCCTGCGAATTCTGGTGGTCGAGAATCGCAAGCAACCGATCGTGTCCATCTCTCTCTCCTTCCCGGGCGGCAATCGCTACGACGCGCCAGGCAAGGAGGGGCTTGCGGACATGGTTGCGGGACTTCTTACCAAGGGCGCGGGAAGTCGCACCGCGGAACAGGTCTCCGAAGCCATCGAAGGCGCCGGCGGGTCGCTCGGTGCCGGTGCGGGACCCGACTTCCTCACCATCAGCGCGACGGTCCTGACACCGAGCCTTCCGCTCGCCTTCGAGCTGGTCGCCGACGCGGTGGTGCGCCCGACCTTCCCGGAGAGTGAAGTCGAGCTGCTCCGAACCCAGACGCTGTCCGGGCTCCAGGTCGCGCTGTCCCAGCCGGGATTGATCGCCGATCGAGCGTTCCGACGCGAGCTCTACGGGAAGCACCCGTACGGCGCTGCTCCCACACCGGCATCGACCAGGGCAATCACGCGGGAAGACCTGGTCGCCTTCCATCGCAGCCGGATCCGTCCTTCCGGCGCGTTGCTGGTGCTGGCCGGGGACATCGACCTCGCCACGGCGACCCGATTGGCCACGGGTGCATTGAAGGGATGGTCCGGCGCGCCCACGACCGTGTCCGCGCCACCGGCGCCGCCGACACGCACCGCAACCGAGCTGGTGCTGGTCCATCGTCCCGGCTCGGTGCAGTCGAACATCCTGGCCGGCAACCTCACCTTCAACCCGAACGATCCGCGCTGGTATGCGGCGCGGGTTGCGAACAAGGTACTCGGCGGCGGCGCGGACAGCCGCCTCTTCCTGATCCTTCGCGAGCAGAAGAGCTGGACCTACGGCGCCTACAGCGACCTGGAGCGCCGCCTCGGCCTCGGCTCATTCGTCGCCAACGCGGAGGTGCGGACCGAGGTCACCGACTCGGCGCTGGCCGAAATGCTGTTCCAGCTTCGCCGCATCGGGACCGAAGCGGTGCCGGCCGCCGAGCTCGAGGCGGCCAAGGGCGCGCTGGTCGGGAGCTATCCGCTCACGATCCAGACCGCGGACCAGGTCGCCGGCGCCGTCGGCAACGCGCGGCTCATGGGACTGCCGTCCGACTACATCCAGACCTATCGGGTTCGCCTTGGCGCGGTGACCTCTGAGCAGGCGAGCGCCGCGGCGAAGGCGGCGGTCCGCCCCGACCAGCTCGTCATCGTCATCGTGGGTGACGCCCAGAAGATCTACGACAAGATCAAGAACCTGGCGCCGACGCGCATCGTGGACGTCGAAGGGAAGCCGCTCGCACCGGAGGACCTGAATCCCAAGGCCGAGGTGCTCGACCTCGACCTCTCTGTCCTGGTGCCCCGTCGCGACAGTCTCGCGATCATGGTTCAGGGCGCTCAGCTCGGATGGCTGCGCGGGGTGCTCGAGAAGACGGGCGAGGGATTCCGCTACGTAGAGGACACCCGCATCGCGAACTTCGTCTCGCAGACGACGACACTGGACATGGACGCCAAGGCGGAGATGAAGCACGTCGCCCAGGGGGGCACCATCCAGGGTGTCGCCGCCGCGATCAACGTGAGCTTCAGTGGCGGTCGAGCGAAGGGCAGCGCGTCGACGCCCGGCCAGGATGGCCAGATCAAGACGATCGAGATCGATACGACCTTCGCCCCGGGTACGCTGGACGACAACGCGGTCCAGGCGCTGCTTCCCGCGTTCCGCTGGGCACCGGATGCGAGGTGGACGTTCCAGGTCCTGAGCACCGGTCAGGGCGAATTCCGGACTATGACGCTCAAGGTCACCGGAAAGGATTCGGTGACGGTCGGCGGGCAGGCGGTGGAGTGCTATACCGTCGAGCTCACCGGCGGTCAGCAGCCGGTGAATTTCTGGATTTCAACGGCCGCGCCGCACCGGTTGATGAAGCTCACGGTCGTGGGCGCGCCGATCGAGATGATTCGCGCGAACTAGCTACTGGCTGCTGGCTGCTAGCTGCTAGCTGCTAGCTGCTAGAAGCTGGAAGCCTGAAGCCATTTACTGCGTCCAACACCTTGGAGAAACCAACCACAATGATGCAAACGCGAGTTTTCGCGATACTGGTATTGACCGCCTGCGGTGGAGCCGGCGCACAGCCGGCGCCGCAGCAACCGGCGCCGCAGCCAACCCCTCCGCCGCCGCCAGCGGCGACGTTCACGGACACGCTGAGCTTCGATCGCGTCCAGTACGCCTCGACCTACAAGCGGCGGCCCAATCCGCCCGTGCTGATCCGCAACGCCAATGTCTTCACCGGCGCGGGAGCGGAGCAGCGCGGAGTCTCCGTCCTGTTCCAGGATGGCAAGGTGGTGAGCGTCGGCGCCAGCCTCCAGGCGCCGGCGGGTGCGCAGGTCATCGACGGCACCAACAAGTGGGTGACACCAGGCATCATCGACACCCACAGCCACATGGGCGTCTACGCTGCCCCGGGCACCCAGGCGGAAAGCGACGGCAACGAAGCGACCAATCCGAACACCGCCGAGGTCTGGGCCGAGCATTCGATCTGGCCCCAAGACCCGCAGATTCCGCTGGCCATCGCGGGCGGGGTCACGGTTTCGCAGATCCTGCCGGGCTCGGCGAACCTGATCGGCGGGCGGTCGGCGATCATCCGCCTGGTACCCGCGCGAACCGTGCAGGAGATGAAGTATCCCGGCGCGCACTACGGCGTGAAGATGGCGTGCGGTGAGAACCCGAAACGGGTCTACTCGAACCGCGGCCCGTCGACCCGCATGGGCAACATGGCCGGCTATCGCGCGGCGTTCATCGCGGCCGAGCAGTACCGGCAGCGCTGGGACAAGTGGCTCAAGGACCGCAAGGGCGATCCACCGGCCCGCGACCTCAAGAATGAGACGCTCGCCGGCGTGCTCCGCGGCGACATCTACGTGCATAATCACTGCTATCGCGCCGACGAAATGGCGCAGATGCTCGACCTCGCGAAGGAGTTCGGCTTCACGATCCGTTCGTTCCATCACGGTATCGAGGCGTACAAGATCGCGGACCTGCTGGCCCAGGCCGGCACCGCGGCCTCGCTCTGGGCCGACTGGGGCGGGTTCAAGATGGAAGCGTATGACAACATCACGGAGAACCTGGCGCTCGTGACCCAGGCGGGCGCGCGCGCGATTCTCCATACCGACGATCCCAACGGGATCCAGCGCATGAACCAGGACATGTCCAAGGCATACAACGCCGGTCTCCGTGCGGGCATCAAGCTTTCCCGCGAGGACGCGATCAAGTGGGTCACCGCGAATCCGGCCTGGGCCCTCGGCATCGACCAGCAGACTGGCACCCTCGAGCCCGGGAAGATGGCCGACGTCGTGCTCTGGTCCGGCGATCCCTTCTCGGTCTACTCGAAGGCGGAGAAAGTATGGAACGAAGGCTGGCTGGTCTTCGACCGGCTCGATCCCTCGAAGCAGTACAAGACCGATTTCAATCTCGGACAGACGGCGCCGGGGGTGGGACGATGAATCAGTCGATCAGTCGGTCGGTCTGTCGGTCGGTCGTAACGGCAGCCCTTCTGCTCACGTCTTACGCCTCACGTCTCACGGGTCAGACGATCGCGATTACGGGCGGCACGGTCTACCCCGTTTCGGGTCCCAAGATCGAGCGCGGCACCGTGCTCATTCGTGACGGCAAGATCGTCGCCGTCGGGGCCAACGTCACCATTCCCGGTGATGCGCAACGGGTCGATGCCACCGGCAAGTGGGTCACACCCGGCCTCGTGTTCGCCGGCTCGAACGCGGGCACCGGTGTCTCCGGGCTCTTCCAGCTCAATGAAGGCCGGAAGCAGGGTGACGTGAACGCATCGTTCTCGCCTGCCGAAGGCATCGATGCCCTGAGCCTGACGATCGGGCAGACCCGGACCGGCGGCGTCACCACAACCATCGCCACACCCGGCGGCTCGTTCATCACCGGCACGGCGTCGGCGATCGATCTCGCCGGTGACAAGCTCGACGACATGCTGGTGAACCGTTCCACGGCCCTCGTGCTCGACATTGGTGACGGCGCGCGCGGCGCCGGGGGCGGTAGCCGGGCGGGCGGCATGGCCCGGCTGCGCCAGCTCTTCGACGACGCGCTGGAGTACGACCGCCGCAAGGCCGAGTACAACCGGGGCGCCACCCAGGAGCTGTCGGCGCCGGCGAAGGAGCTGGAAGCGCTGCTGCCCGCGCTCCGCGGCCGGATGCCGGTCGTGATCGTCGCGAATCGCCGGATGGATATCGAGAACGCGCTCCGGATCGCGCGAGAGTACAAGCTGCGGCTGATCATCGCGGGCTCGATCGAGAGCTGGCTGGTGGCGAAGGAGCTCGCGGCCGCGAAGGTCCCGGTGTTGGTGCAGCCGAACACCGACATTCCGAGCTTCGACGGCCTGCAGGCGCGGCTCGACATCGCGACCGTCCTCAGCGAGGCCGGCGTCAACATCATCATTGCCCAGGGTGATGCGGGCGGCGATCGCGACCTTCGCTATGTGGCCGGCAATGCGGTGCGGAATGGCATCTCGTGGGACGATGCACTCAAGGCCATCACGCAGGCCCCGGCCGCGGCGTTCGGGCTCACCGATCGCGGGACGCTGGAGGCCGGGAAGGTGGCGAACGTCGTGGTGTGGTCGGGCGATCCGCTCGACTTCGCGGGCGCGCCGGAGAAAGTGTTCATCCGAGGGAAGGATGTCTCGCTGCGCACTCGCGAGACGGAGCTGCTGGAGCGCTATCGCAGGCTTCCGGTGACGTACTAGTCGGTCTGACCGTCTGACCGTCTCACCGTCTGACCGAAAAACATGAAAGCCGGCATCCTTGTCATGGATGCCGGCTTTCTTGTCGTCGGACAGTCAGACGGTCAGTCGGTCCGTCAGGTCCTCCAGCCCAGCAGGTTCCACGTGTTGAGTGACCAGAGGACCAGCGCGAACATCACGATTGCACCGGCGTAGCGGAGGCGTCCGCCCAGCGTCCCCGCCCCCTCACGCCACTGCTTGAGGCCGAACCACGCGGCCACCAGCGTGACCAGGCCGGCGAGGACCGGCAGCGCGAGCACCGCGTAGAGCGAGGTGTACGGGCCGTTGATGAGCCGGTCCTGGTTCGACGCGAGGAGCATGACGCCGATCGGGAAGGCCAGCAGCAGCAGCGCGGCCCAGGCCAGGAGCTTCCGGCCGGTGGCCACCGAAGGCGCGGGCTGGGGCAGGTGCTTGCGGTTGAGCCAGCGAATGTACGCCGCGATCAGGATGCCGAGCGCCACGACGAGCCCGAGTCCAAGCACGCCCCGGTGCAGAGTCGAGGTCGCCAGAGCGCCCTGCTTCTCGAGCGTCATCATCGGGACGAAGTCCATGAACCCGTGCGTCGCGTTGCCGCTCGCATCGGTCTTGAACGCGACGAGGTGTCCGCTCACCCGGTCCTGGTAGAGCAGCGAGTCGACCGGGTCGAGTCGCATGTTGCCGAGCGGGCTCTTCATGAGCAGCGAACCGTCATCGTTGGCCGCGATGTCGATCCCCCCCGCGAGGTCCAGTGCCTTCTGCCACGTAGTGTAGGACTTCCGGTTAAACTGATACTGCCCGGCAAGCTTCGAGGCCTGCTCCTTGGTGGAGGAGACGACCGGCCGAGGCGCCGTCGGGTAGTAGTGATCGAGGAAGGTCTCGAGGAACGGCTCGAAGCTGAGCGAGCCGCCGGTGTCGGTGTTGAAGGAGACGAACACACCGAGGTTCTCGCCCGGAATCATGGCGAGCTCGGTGTGATGGTACTGGGTATCACCCCCGTGGCCGATGATGCGAAGGCCGTGGCTCTTGGTCTCGTAGAAGCCAAGGGCGAAGCCGGGAAGCCGCCGATCGTGGGTGAAATGCTGGGTGTGCATCACTTGCGCGATCGAATCACCCAGGATCCGTGCACCGTTGTACGCCCCGTTCCCCATGTGGGCCAGCATGAACTTCGCCATGTCATCGGCACTCGCGCTGATCGACCCGGCCGGCGCGCCGCTGACGATGATCTCGAACGGTTTCGCTTCCCAGCGGCCGTTGGCCCAGGTGTACGCCTTGGCCATGTCGCCATCGTACTTGCCCGGCAGCGGCTGGCGACCGGTGGCGTAGCTCATGCCCAACGGCGTGAAGATGTTCTTCTCGATGTACTCGTCCCACGTCATGCCCGAGGTGCGCTCGACGATGTAGCCCGCGGTAGCAGTCCCCCAGTTGGAGTACGACGAATAGACCCCTGGAGGACGAACCCGCTTCGGCATGTGGGCGGGCAGCCACTGCCCCCGCGGCACAATGTGCGTGGAATCAGTGGTGAAGAGGTCGCGGCTATCTTCCTCGAGCCCCGGCGTGTGCGTAAGCAGGTGCGTGAGGGTGATCGGCTCGGGATAGGTATCCGGGATCTTGAAGTCGAGGTACTTGTTGATGTCGGTGTTGAGGTCGAGCTTGCCCTGCTCCACCAGCTGCATCACCGAGGTCCAGGTGAAGAGCTTGCTCACCGAGCCGATGCGGAAGAGCGTCTTCTCCGGATCGACCGGGATGCGCTTGTCGACGTCCTGCCAGCCGTACCCCTTGCTGAAGTAGAGCTGGCCGTCCTTCACGACGGCGATGGTGGCGCCGGCGACATGCTTGTCGCGCATCAGCGCCGGCAGCATCCCGTCAAGGAACGCCTGCAGCTCGGCCTTGTCGGAGACGCCTCGGGTAGACGGAGGAGGTGTCTGCGACGGCGGATCCTGGGCCAGCGCAACGCCGGCGGTTGTCGCCAGCAGCAAGCTGGTGAGCAGTGAGCGGTGAGCGGTGAGCATGTGTTCTCGCGCGTGGGGAGGATGCAAGTTGGAACGGCAGCTATTGTATACAATAGCGTGCGTGGCGGGCTGACGCAAGGCACGGGACTCAAGCCCCGGAAACAACAAGGCCGAGCACGTGGCCCGGCCTGGATTCCCTTGTTCGTGTCCCGCGCCTCTTACTCCGCGGGATACACCGAGATTTTCTTTCGCTTCTTGTCCTTGGGCTCGAACTTCACGATGCCCGCGACCAGCGCGAACAGCGTGTCGTCATTGCCCCGCCCGACGTTCTTGCCGGGGTGGAACTTGGTGCCGCGCTGACGGACGATGATGTTGCCCGGCTCCACGCGCTGGCCACCAAACTTCTGGACGCCCAGGTACTGCGGATTGCTATCGCGGCCGTTGCGGCTCGAGCCGACGCCCTTCTTATGAGCCATGGTGCCTCCTCACGCCGTGACGCTGGTGATGCGGACTTCGGTGAACTTCGCCCGATGTCCGGTCTTCCGGCGATAATTCTTCCGCCGCTTGAACTTGAAGACGTAGATCTTCTCGCCCTTGGTCTCGCGCACGACCTCGGCCTCGACCTTGGCACCCTTCACGGTCGGAGTGCCGGTCTTGATGGTCTCGCCGTCAGACGTGAGAAGCACTTCCTCGAAGGTCACGGTCGACCCCGGCTCGGCTTCCATCCGCGGCAGCTTGATGGTCTTGCCCGTTTCGGCCTTGAACTGCTTGCCCTGGGCGCGGAAAATCGCGTACATCTTCCTTTGTCCTTGCTGGTTCCGCTTTTTGCGGAGCCCGTAAACTTAGCCGGGATTTGACCCTAAGACAAGGCGGTTAGGGCGGTTAGGGCGGTTAGGGCGGTTAAGACGGTTAGGACGGTTTGGGATCACCGGCGAACCGCCTCAACCGCCCTGAGCGCCCAAACCGCCCAAACCGCCCAGACCGCCCAAACCGCCCAAACCGCCGAGGGCTACGCCGTCGCTATGCGACGGCGTAGACCTCAGTGACGTCCCGCCCCGCCGGCCGGCTCATCAACCTGAATTCGTCCAGGTGCATCATGGGGTCGTCCCGGATCTCCAGCTCGAGGCCGGTGGCCTTCCGGAGGGTCTGGAGCAGTTTGGGCTCCTCCTCCAGGAGGTAGAGCGCCACTTCGGGATGAACCCGGACCGCCAGCTCCCGCTCCCGCTGCTCATGGGCCACCCGACGAAGCGACCGCTCCAAGCGGCGAGCCACGACCTCCGGAGTAAACACCCGGCCTGAGCCGGCACACGTGGGACACTCCTCGGTCATCGAGGCCCAGAGCGAAGGCCGGATGCGCTGCCGGGTCATCTCCACCAGGCCCAGGTCGGAGACGCCCAATGTCTTGGTCCGTGCGCGATCGCGACTCAGGTGATTCCGGAGCTCCTGCAGCACCTTGTCGCGATTGACCCGGGTCTCCATGTCGATGAAGTCGGCGACGATGATGCCGCCGAGGTCACGAAGCCGGAGCTGGCGGGCGATCTCGCGGGAGGCCTCGAGGTTGGTGCGAAGGATCGTCTTTTCCGGATCGCGCTTGCCGGTGTAGCGGCCGGTGTTCACGTCGATCGAGACCAGCGCTTCCGTCGGCTGGATGATGATGTACCCGCCGGTGGGGAGCTCGACCCGGGCCCGGAAGAGACTCTTGATCTCGGTCTCGATGTCGAACTTGTCGAAGAGCGGGGTCGCGTCACTGTAGTTGTGGACGCGATCGAGCAGCTCGGGGTCGATCTGCTTCAGGTACTGTTCCACCTCGTGGAACAGCTCGCGGGTATCCACCCAGAGCCCGTCGACCTTGTCGCTGAAGACGTCGCGCACCAGGCTCCGCGTGATGCTGGTCTCCCGCTGCAGGAGCGCGGGCGCCTTCTTCACGAAGCGCTGCTTCCGCTGGACCTTCCGCCACTGGTTGAGGAGCGACTCGATCTCGCGGCGGAAGTGATCCTCGGTGACGCCTTCCGCGACCGTCCGCACGATCACCCCGCCGGCATCTTCGGGCAGGAGCCGGGTGACCATCTCCCGCAGCTTTCCACGCTGTTCCCGGCTCTCGATCTTGCGGCTCACGCCGACGCGTCGCGTGGCGTGCGGCATGTACACGAGGAATCGACCCGCAAGCGAGATCTGGGCGGTCACTCGACAGCCCTTGGTGCTTATCGGTTCCTTGGTGACCTGGACCGGAAGGACCTGCCCCTTCTTGAGCAGCTCCTCGATGTTGGGAACGGCGCGGCGGGACGGCTCGCGCATGCGTGGGGCGCCGTTGCCTCGTTTGCGGCCGCCGCGAGTGTCGGTTGGGGCGGCTGAGGCGGTTGGATCCTCGCCCTCATCCCCAACCGCCTCATCCGTCTCATCCGCCTCATCCGACGCTTCCTCCGGCTCCTCGTCCTCATCGGGCTCGAGGAGGTCGGAAGCATGGAGGAACGCGGATTTTTCCAGGCCGATGTCTACAAACGCGGCCTGGATACCAGGAAGTACAGCTTCAACCCGACCGAGATAAATGTCGCCGACAATCCGGCGATGATCGGGGCGGTCGACCAGCAGCTCGACCAGGCGGTCGTCCTCGAGAATGGCCACCCTGGTCTCGCGCGGGCCCCCATTGATCAGGATTTCGCGCTTCAAGCGTCACGTCTCCACGACTGCGGGAAGTGCGCCCGGGCCGCCACCGCCACTCCGCCAGCCTCATGCTGGACCGATCCACGGTCGCGTGCCGCTCAGGCCGTCCGACCCAGCATCCCACGAAGGGCAGTCGGCCAAGCGGGCCGGTGCCGTCCTCCGGGCGAAGGGGCGACGTGATGCCGAGTGGCATGCGAAGCACCGAATGGAAGGAATGATCGGGCGTCCGGACGCGTCCGAACACCATTGTACCAAAGGAATGCGACACTGTAACGACAGAGGATCGCATGCCTCTAAATCTAGGAAGGAACGTGACTTAGAGGCAATAGCCTCAGATTAAGGGTTATCGGTAATCAGCCCATGGCCACGGTACGGGTATCGATAAGACCCTCCATGATCTCCCGCGCGATGACGATCCGCTGGATTTCGCTGGTCCCCTCTCCGATCTCGCAGACCTTGGCGTCCCGCATCATCCGCTCGACCGGATACTCTGTCGTATACCCGTATCCGCCGAAGACCTGCACCGCCTTGGTCGTCGCGCGCATCGCCAGCTCAGAGCAGAAGAGCTTGGCCATGGCCGCTTCCTTCTTGAATGGCTTGCCGGCCTGCTTGAGCCGTGCGGCGGTGTAGAGAAGGTGGGTCCCCGCTTCGATTTCGGTCGCCATGTCCGAGAGCGCGAAGGCCACGCCCTGGAAGGTCGAGATGTAACGGCCGAACTGCTTGCGGGTCGCGGCATACTTCCGTGCCTCCTCGTAAGCGCCCTCGGCGATACCGAGGGACAGCGCGGCGATCCCGATGCGGCCGCCATCGAGGGTCTTGAGGAAGTTGACGAAGCCCTGCCCTACCGAGCCCAGCACATTCTCGACCGGAACGATCGCGTCCTCGAACACCAGCTCGCGAGTGTCGCTCGCCCGCCAGCCCATCTTGTCTTCCTTCTTCCCTGCCCTGAATCCCTTGGTCTTCGGGAGGTCCTGGGCATGGCCCACGCCCACCTCACGACACTTCGACAGGTCGCAGGTGTCCTTGGTCAGGATGAAGCTGGTGATCCCTCGGGCCCCGTGATCGTCGGTCGTCCGCGCAGTCACCGAAAAAATCTCGCCCACGCCGCCGTGGGTGATGAAGTTCTTGGTCCCGTTGAGGACGTAGTGGTCGCCCTTCTTGACTGCCATCGTCGCCGTGCCACCGGCGTCGCTGCCGGCCCCCGGCTCGGTGAGACCAAAACCGCCCATCACCTTCCCGCTCGCGAGCAGGGGGACGTAGCGGTTCCGCTGCGCTTCAGTGCCGAACTCGACTATGGGACTGGTGCCGAGGTTGGTGTGGGCGGAAATCGTCAGGGAGTGCGACGCGTCGACCTTGCCGAGCTCATGCAGGGTCACGTAGTAGGAGATCTGGTCCATTCCCGCGCCACCCAGCTCTTCAGGCCACGGCACGCCGAGGAGGCCAAGCTCGCCCATCGCCTTGATGTTCTCCCAGGGAAACTCCTGGTTGCGGTCGAGGTCACGGGCAATCGGGGCCACGCTGGTGCGGGCGAAATCGCGCACCATCTCGCGGACCTGATGATGCTGTTCGGTGAAATAGAGGGTATCGTCCATGACAACCGTGAGCGGTAAGCGGTAAGCGGTGAGCGGGAAATTCCCGGCCCGCGGCGCGCGGAATATAACCCCGTGAATCCGCCCCTTTATTTGACGCGTATGGCCTTTCAGGCACCCATGCGCTCCTCTCGCCCGGTCGCACTCCTTCTCTTCACACTCGGTTGGCCTTTCGCGGCCGGAGCGCAGAACGTTGCGACCTTCAGCGGGACGCTGGTGCGCCGCGACAGCAGCGCGGTCGCGATGGCGAAGATCAAGCTGCCGCTGCTGGAGCGGACCGCGACGACGAACGATTCGGGACACTTCGAGCTCAGGAACCTGCCGCCCGGAAAGCACGAAGTGACGGTGTGGGCGCCGGGCGCAGCGCCGGTCTCGATGGAACTGGTGCTGCTCGCGG
>DATEOL010000043.1:0-10121 GCA_035274025.1 Gemmatimonadales bacterium
ACGCCAGGATGGTGTGGCCGTTGTCGAGCAGGACGCGGTAGTTCCGGTCGGGAAGCACCTCCTGCACGACGCCCTCCATTTCGATGCCTTCTTCTTTCGCCATATACCTCGTAAACGTGAGCGTGAGTCAGACCTGAAGGACCTGACGACCTAAAGACCTGAGGGTCTCGGGAGTGCGCAAACATCGTTGCCCGGCCATCAAGGCGCAACCTCCGACGTGGCCGGCAGCCTGGCCCGCAGCGACTCGATTTCGGTCTCCACAGCCGTGACCAGGTTCCCCATCCTCCTGGCGTCGAAGATCAGCTCCGCGCCTGCCGCCCCGTAGAGCTCGGGCAGCGGAGCTGTGGCACCCAGGGCCAGGAACCGTCGATAGGCCGCCACAGCCTCCTGCCGGTCGCGGGTACTGTTTCGCCAGACCTGGAGGGCGCCCAATTGGGCGATGCCGTACTCGATGTAGTAGAACGGATACAGGAAGATGTGGAGCTGGCGGTACCAGCGCGCGACCCGCTCCGCCTCCAGTCCGGTCCAGTCCACACCGGGTTCGAACCGGGCCCGGATACGCAGCCATTCGGCGTCACGGCAGTCCGCATCGGCGCCTTCCGGAGCGGTGTAGATCCAGTGCTGGAACGCGTCGACGCACGCGATGTGCGCGAGGCTCGACAGCACATCCTCGAAATGTTCCAGCTGCGCGATGGTCGCGTCTCCCTCCGGCAGGTAACCGACCGGCTGCGCCATCCAGCGCCCCGCAAGGAACTCCATCGACATCGACGCGAGCTCCGCCGCCTCGGACCCGGGATGCCGCTGCCAGATGAGCGGCCGGTCGTGGGACGAGAAGGCGTGGAACGCGTGCCCCGCCTCATGCAGCAGCGTGGTGACGTCCTGCAGCACACCGGAGGCGTTCATGAAGATGAACGGCCGTCCCCGCGCGTGCAGGGTGTCGCAATAGCCTCCCGGCGCCTTGCCGGGACGCGAATCGAGATCGAGCAGTCCCTCCGCGATCATCGTCGCGAACTCGCTTCCCAGCTCGGGATCGACCCGGACGAACATCCGTGAGGCCGTCGCGGCGAGCTCCTTTCCGTTGCCGAAGGCGCGCGGCATCTCGGGACGGTACGGACTGACCGCGAGGTCCCAGGGCCGGAGCGTCGCGAGACCAAGCCGCTTCCGCCGCTCCACCAGGGTGCGCTCGACGGCAGGCACGACGGTCGAGAGCACCGCGTCATGAAAGGCCGAGCAGTCCTCGGACGTATAGTCGAACCGATACTTCGCGGGAAAAATGAAGTCGCGGAACGACGGATATCCCGCGTTCGCCGCGATGCGCTGCCGGCGGGACAGCATCTCGTCGAATTGCGCCGCGAGATCCTTGCGGACCTGGACGTAGGGCTCGACCGAGCGGCGGAACGCCAGCTCGCGAGTCTCGCGGTCGGCGCTCTCGAGGTAGGGCGCGAGCTGCGGGAGCGCGATGCGCTGTCCCTCCCACTCCGCGGTCATGCCGCCGGTGATCTTCTGGTACTGGGCCCCAAGGGCCTCCAGCTCGGCCGTGATCTGGACGTTGGCTTCGCGAAAGAGCGCGATGGACGTGCGAAACCGCTGCAGCGGGACCTCGAGCCCGGGGACCGAGAGGCCGGAGGCAACCAGGAGCCGCGCCAGCCGCACGCCCTGCTCTTCCGCCTGGGGCAGCACCTCCGAAGAGAACCGGAGATAGGCGGCTTCCTTCGCTGCGTCCGCCGTATCGCAGGTGTAGGCGATCATCGCGAGCGACGCCGATTCGGAGACCAGCTCCTCGAGCCGGGACCAGGTCGCGAGCCAGGCGTCGATGGTCTCGCTCGACAGCGGCGCGAGTGCCACCGCATCGTACAACGGCTTGATGTCGGCCCACCCCGCGGTCGCAAGCTCGGCAGGGGAACGCGGAAGCGGCACCAGGAAGACGGACGTCCGGTTGCTCATCGCGTGGCCGCCCCCGAATGCGCGATGCCCTCCGCGGGCGTCGGCTGCGAGGGAACCGGGGGAAGGACGCGGAAGGCCAGCACGCCCACGAGCGCCACGACTCCTCCTGCGAGATAGAACGGCGTAGGGGGACCGAACCGCTGGAAGGCGGAGGTTGCCACGAGGGGGGCGATCACGCGTGCGATGCCCGCAAATGTCTGGGCTACCCCCATGGTCAGACCGAGTTCCTCCTTGTTCGACACCCGCGACATGAGCGCGGTCGTCGCCGGGAAAAGGAGCGCGGTGCCGATGGGGACGAGCGGAATCACCACGGCGAGCATGCCGAGCGACGAGGGCAGCGGATAGAGCAGCAACCCCAGCGAAAGGGCGACGGTCCCGAGTCGCATGACACCGGTTTCACCGAGGCGGTCCACCGCGGGTCCAAGGATCAGGGTTCGCATCACGAGCCCGAGCGCGCCGACGTAGAGGAAGACGTATCCGATGTTCCTCTCGTCCACACCGAACTTTTCGTTGAGGTACAGGGCGAGCACGGCGGTCATCGCGGAGAACCCGAGCATTCCAGCACCATAGATCCACACGAAGCGCGACACCGGCCGCTGTGGATGCCGGACCACCACCCAGGCCGCGTGCCACACCGGCTTCTTTTGCGGGGGACGCGAGCCCGGCTTCCGCGACTCGACCAGCCAGCGCCAGGCGAACGTCACGTTGACGACGCAGAGCACCGCGGCGATGATGCCCGGCACTTCGTGGCCGAAATGGGTTGCGAAGGATCCGATGACCGGACCCAGCATCACGCCCAGCGCGCTCGCCGCCGAGAGCCAACCCAGCGCCTTGGCCCGGTCCGACGCCCTGATGGTGTCGCCCACGTAGGCGTGCACGACGCCGGTCGTTCCTCCGCCGGCGCCCTGGATGATGCGGGAAAGGAAGAGGAGCCAGAGCGACCCGGAGAATGCGAAGACCACGTAGGCGATAGCGGAGGCGCTGAGTCCGATCAGGAGCGCGGGGCGACGACCGTACCGGTCGGAGAACCGCCCCCAGAACGGCGAGAACAGGAGCTGCGAGATGGAGAACGACGCCACGAGCAGACCGATCTGCTCCGGCGTCGCGTTGAACTTGAGGGCGTAGAACGGCATGAGCGGCAGCACGATCGCGAAGCCGATCATGTCCACGCAGCTCGTGATGATGAGGACCCAGAGCTGCTTCAGCTGGGCCCGCGTCGCGGGGGACATGGACCTGGTGGTCGACTCAACCACGCGGCTTCCCCAGCGCGAGCAGGTTCATGAAGAGTCGGGCCGCGCCGGGCACCGCCGCGGGAAGCTCGCGGAAGAAGCTCAGCCCGGTATAGACGTAGGTTCCGCGGCCGCACTTCGCGATGAGCATGGCTCCCCGCTGCGGCGGCTCGCCAGTATCGGCCATCTCGAGCAGGGGTGTCCACTCCTCGGCCCAGGATCGCGGAAAATAGAGGCCCCGCTCCTGGACCCATCCCTGCCAGTCGAGCGCGGTGACAGGATTGGGCGACTGGAACACCCGGTTCGCCGGTTCGAGCACGGTGACCGTCGCGTCCTCCTCCGCGACCCTCGGCGCCGCGATGCGTGCGGGCACCGCCCCGCCGACCTTCTCCGCGAGAGAGAGCTGGAATGGCGCGTAGCCGCCGCGCAGGTACTGGAACTGCTGATACTGCACGATGACCGTGCCGCCATCCCTGACCCAGGCGAGCAGCCGGTCATTGTGCTCGGACAGCGCCGGTTCGGTCTCCCAGGCGCGAGGCCCGATCACCACGGTGTTGAATCGAGGAAGGGCGCCACTCATCAGGCTGTCGGCCGAGATGAGCGTGAACTTCACCCCGAGCGCCACCAGCGATTCCGGAATCCGGTCCGCGGCGCCACGCACATACGCGATTGCATTGTTCGGAGGCGGCAGCTTGATGTCGGCGACGACGGCTCTGGAGGTGGCCTCGCTCACGAGCTGTCGCGACCGGATGTGAGGATAGACGACGCGCTCGGTTCCGGACGTGTAATCGCGGCCCCCGGCGTCGGTCACCACCGCTCGAATCTGGTACGCGCCGGGCGTGACCGACGCGGGAGGACGCACCTGGAAGCGGAGTGTGCTGTCCGCACTCCGGCCGTAGAGCGCGAAGCGCTGCGGCGCCGGCGCCGTCCATTCCGCTGGGACGATGAGCCTCACGGTTCCGGTGGTAGTGTCAGACGCGTGGTGATAGAGCGAAACGACGAGCTCATGGGAAGAGGTGCGCGAAGTCGACCAGAGACCGGACCCGGGCGTCAAATGGACGTCTACCCGCGGTGCGATGAACACCGGCGCCCGCACTTCGCCGAGGGCCTGATCAACACTTCTCCGCACGACTTCACGCCGGATGGTCACGCCCTCGCCGGCTCCGAATTCCGCGAGGAGCGGTGGAGGCTCGGCCGGCTCGGACCAGGAGGCGACATCTTCGCGGCGCCACTGGTAGAACGCGGCCTGCATGGGCGCACGCAGGTAGTAGGGCTGGGTTGGTGCGGCATCAGCGGGAACGGTGATCGCCGCGCTGTCCGTCACGATCCCGCCGGGGGGCACGGTCCGCGATGCACCCGCGTAAACCTCGCGACCAAGCAGCGTCACCCCCGCCGAGACCTCTCGCGCGGTCTTCCCGGTATTCCAGCAGGTGAGCGATACGGTCACCCGGCTGCCAGGCGTGATGGTCTCGGTCGGGGTCGTGGCATCGCATACGACCCCTGACGCGATCGAGGCCGCGACGTCGAGCCGCGCCAGCTGGTCGCGCGTGGCCGCTGTTTCCGCCGGCCCGCTCGCAATATTGGCCCAAGCAGTCCGCGCCGCAGCGATCCCTTCCGATGACCACGTGGTCACATCCGCCAAGGCTCGCTGCACCCGCTCCGCGCCCTCTCGCGCATCCGGTGCCGCTCCTGCCGGCAGCGCGGAGGCGAGAGCGGTATCGATGCCGGCGAAGAGCTCGGCCCCCCCACCGGTCAGGTCTTCGAGCAGCCTGATCCTCACCGTCGAGGGGCCCATCCGCTGCGCCACGCCCATGTCCTGCGACCGGTGCAGGCTTCGTCCCCGCATCGCGATCTGGAGATATGACTGCCCCACCGCTCGGTCGAGCGCGCCGCCATCCAGTGTCGCCACCCCGGACGCGGTGTCGAATCGGGCGCTCTGATAGAGCTTCAGGGTCTTCCACGGGCCGAGACCCTCGGCCGAAAGGTCGGGGAATCGCGCCGGATCGGCCGCCGCCTTGAACGCCTCCCGTGCAGCCCATCCCGACGCCTGGTGCTGGCCGTGCCCGTCGCGCGGCGTTCCCGAGAAAACAGCGACGATGACCTGGGGCTGGAACTTCCGGACCACGCGCACCACGTCCTTGAGGACACTGTCCTGGTTCCAGAACTTCCAGGTATCGGCCAGGCTCTTGGAGAATCCGAAGTCGTAGGCGCGGGTGAAGTACTGCCGCGCACCATCGAGCGACCGTGCCGCGAGCAGCTCCTCGGTCCGCAGTACGCCGAGGGCCGGGCCGAGCTCGGTGCCGATCAGGTTCTGTCCCCCTTCCCCGCGGGTGAGCGCGAGATAGGCCGCCTCCGCGCCCATCCCCCGGGCGAGGACTGTCAGCAGCTCGGTGTCCTCGTCGTCCGGGTGGGCGGCGATCATCAGGACCCGTTTGTTGTGACCGAGGAATCGGAGTGACTGGTCGAGCGCAACAAGCCCGCCGGTGGAAGGGCCGAGGCTTTGTGCAAAGGCGGTGGGGGTGGTTGGGGCGGTGAGGACGGTTACAGCGATCAGGACTCGGCGCGCGGCTTCTCGGGCTTTCGCCCGAAAATGAAGGCCAGGATGAAGCAGGCGACAGCGATGGCCAGCAGGAGCTGCCCCACTCCCGTCAGTACCCCGTAGAGCAGGAGGAGCATCCCCACCGACACCGTGATTGTCCCGATACCCCGGAAAACTTCGTCGAGATTGCGCCAATGCGTTTGCCGCCCCCAGAATAGCGCTCCGCCGAGCCCCATGAGGCCCAGCAGGAGAATACCGTACCAGATGAGGATCCAGTATTTGCGTCCGGCGATCATTCTCGCCCTCGGGTGCGTGCAGCGGCTCGGCCCTCCCTCACCCCTTCGGGCCGGGGGATGTTACAGCCGCCCCCCCTCCTGCACCAGAGCAGGATTTCCGCACCGGGAACAGGGGCAGATCGCCAGCAGCCGGTCGAAGGTGTAGATCCCCGTCCCGTGCCCGTCACTCCACTGCACCCGGAGGCCATACGCGCCAACCAGTCCGAGAGTGACGGGCCGCACGTCGGCCGCGACCCGGGCGGGGTCGAGCAGCGGCCGACCGGACATTTCCTCCACGCACTCGGCACAAGGGCATAGCAGGCGGAGGGCACGGGCCGGGAAGAATCCCACGTGTCCGGCCCCGTCCCAGTCGATTTGGATCCCCTCTTCCCGGCGCTGAATTCGCTTCGGAACTACAGGCGGCATTGTATCTTTCGTGACTTTTCGGAGTCTGTAATCAATGACGGCGACACCATCATCCTTCGGCGCCCGGGCCACCCTGAATCTGGCCGACGGTAGCGCGGCTATCTACCGCCTCGACGCCCTCAGCAGGCATGGCATTACGGGTCTCGACCGGCTCCCCTATTCCATCCGGGTGCTGCTCGAGAACAGCCTCCGTCACGCCGGTCGCGGGATCGTGACCGACACCCATGTGACTGCCCTGGCCCAGTGGTCGCCCAAGACGGCCGGTTCAGGCGAAGTCCCCTTCATGCCCGCCCGCGTGGTGCTCCAGGACTTTACCGGGGTGCCGTGCGTCGTGGACCTCGCGGCGATGCGGGACGCCATGGCGCGAATGGGCGGCGATGCGGAGCGGATCAACCCGGTGGTGCCCTGCGACCTGGTGATCGATCACTCGGTCCAGGTCGACCACTACGGCTCCGCGGAGGCATTCCGGCTCAACGTGAGTCTCGAATTTGAGCGGAACGCCGAACGCTATCAACTGCTCAAGTTTGCCCAGCGGGCGTTCCAGAACTTCCGCGTGGTGCCGCCCGGGACCGGGATCGTCCACCAGGTCAACCTCGAATACCTGGCGCCCGTGGTTCAGCTCCGCGATCAGCACGGCGAGCGGACGGCCTATCCCGACACCCTCGTCGGCACGGACTCGCATACCACGATGATCAACGGCCTGGGCGTCCTGGGCTGGGGCGTCGGCGGCATCGAGGCCGAGGCGGTGATGCTGGGCCAGCCCTACTTCATGTTGTTGCCCGAAGTCGTCGGGATGAAGCTGGTGGGCGAGCTGCCCCCGGGCACCACCGCGACCGACCTCGTGCTCACCATCACCCAGGCCCTTCGGAAGCACGGGGTGGTCGACAAGTTCGTCGAATTCTTCGGCCCCGGGCTCTCGAGCCTGGGCCTGGCCGATCGCGCGACGATCGCGAACATGGCGCCCGAGTACGGAGCAACGGTGGGCTTCTTCCCGGTCGACGACGAAACATTGACCTACATGCGGCGGACGGCGCGTACGGCAGAGGCCGATCGCACCGAGCGGTACACCAAGGAGAATCTCCTCTTCCATACCGCGACCGCGCCGGAGCCGGTCTTCTCTTCGACGCTCGTGCTCGATCTCTCCACGCTTACGTCGAGCCTGGCGGGACCGAAGCGGCCCCAGGACCTCGTCCCCCTCGTCGAGATGCGGAAGAACTTCGTCACCAACCTCCCCGCTCTGCTGCCGAGCGCGGCGCCGCAGGCACGGCACGAGGTGGCGCAGGCCAATTACAGTCGCTGGGTGAACGAGGGCGGGTCGACCGGCACGGTGGTCAGCGAGTCGGTCTCGAGCGACATCGCGTGTTCGCTCAACGGCGAGGATTTCCACCTCCGCGACGGGTCGGTGGTGATCGCGGCCATCACCTCCTGCACCAACACGTCGAACCCCTCGGTGATGCTCGGCGCGGGCCTGCTGGCGAAGAAGGCCGTCGAAAAGGGCCTGCACACGCGGCCGTGGGTCAAGTCGAGCATGGCTCCCGGGTCACGCGTGGTGACCGAATACCTCGCCGCTGCCGGCCTCCAGACCTACCTCGACCAGCTCGGCTTCCAGACCGTGGGATACGGCTGCACGACCTGTATCGGCAATTCGGGTCCGCTGCCGGAGCCGATTGCGGACGCCATCGAGCAGAACGCCCTGGTCGCGGTCGCAGTGCTCTCGGGCAACCGCAACTTCGAGGCGCGGGTGCACCCGCTGGTTCGCGCCAACTACCTCGCCTCGCCGATGCTGGTGGTCGCCTTCGCGCTCGCAGGACGGGCAGACATCGACCTCACCCGGGAGCCGCTCGGCGTCAGCGACAGCGGTGAGCCGGTTTTCCTCAAGGACATCTGGCCCTCGGCGGCGGAGATCCGCGAGACCCTGTCCGGATCGCTCAAGCCCGAAATGTTCGCGGAGCAGTACGGCGCCGTCTTCGACGGCGACGAGGAATGGCGCGCACTCGAAGTGGCGTCGGGCAATCGCTTTGCCTGGGCCGACAGCTCGACCTACGTGCGGCAGCCGCCCTTCTTCCTCGATCTTCCAAAGACCCCGGGGACGCTCTCGGACATTTCGGACGCGCGAGTGCTGGTTTCCCTGGGCGACAGCGTGACGACGGATCACATCTCCCCGGCGGGTTCGATCCCGAAGAATGGGCCGGCCGCGAAGTACCTGCTCGAGCACGGGGTTCAGCAGGTGAACTGGAACACCTTCGGTGCCCGGCGCGGCAACCATGAAGTGATGATGCGGGGCACGTTCGGGAACGTGCGGATCAAGAACAAGCTCACGCCGGAGAAAGAGGGGAACTGGACGCTGCACCAGCCGAGCGGCGAGGTGATGTCGATCTACGATGCGGCGATGAAGTACATCGGCGAAAAGACTCCCCTGATCATCCTGACGGGCAAGGAATACGGCACGGGCTCGAGCCGCGACTGGGCCGCCAAGGGCACCACGCTGCTGGGCGTGAAGGCCGTGATCGCCGAGAGCTACGAGCGGATTCACCGGAGCAACCTGGTCGGGATGGGCGTGCTCCCGCTCGCTTACAAGCCGGGAGAGACCCGCGAATCCCTGGGCCTTACCGGCAACGAGGTCTACTCGATCACGGGCATCGCCTCGGGACTCAGACCGGGTGGCACCGTGCAGGTGGTGGCGAAGGCGCCCGATGGGAAGGTGACGAAGTTCGACGCCGTGGTGCGGCTCAATTCACCGGTTGAGCTGGAGTACTACCGGCACGGGGGGATTCTGCCGCGGGTGCTGCGCCTGTTCATGGAAAAGGCGGGCTGACGGGCGGACGGGCAGACGGGCAGGAAACACGAAGGCCGGCATCTCGCTTGATGCCGGCCTTCTCCCTGCCCGCCAGTCCGTCCGCCCGCCTGCCCGCCTATGCGACCAGGTCGCGCAGCCGTTCGCCGGTCTCGCCTTCGCGGAGCCGCAGGAGCGCCCGGTCGCGGAGCTGACGGATCCGCTCGCGAGTGACGCCCATCATGCGTCCGATTTCCTCGAGGGTGCGGCTGTTTCCGTCTTCCAGACCGAAGTACAGCTTGAGCACCTTCGCATCCCGGGCGGGGAGGACCGCCAGCGCCGCCTCGATGTCCGAGGTCTGGCTGTTGGCGATGGTGATGCTGTCCGTTCCCTCCTGGTCGGTCGCGAAGCGTTCGATCCGCTCGTTGCCGTCGCCGTCCCGGGTGGGATGGTCGAGACGGACCGCCTCGGAATTGAGGGCGGAGAGGGACCGGACTGCTTCGACCGTGAGGCCGGTGGCGCGGGCCAGCTCTTCCGTCGTCGGCATGCGCCCCAGGCGCTCCTTGAGGAGCGTGGTGGTGCGGCCAAGACGGGAGAGGTCGGCGGTGCGGTTGAGCGGCACTCGCACCGGACGCCCATGGCGGGCAATCGCGGCCTGGACGGCCTGGCGAATCCACCAGACCGCATAGGAGATGAACTTGACACCGCGATCCGGATCAAATTTCCGGGCCGCAGTCATGAGGCCGAGATTCCCTTCACCAATCAGGTCGACCAGTGGCACGCCACGATTCTGGAACTTCTTGGCGACCGAGACGACGAAACGCACGTTGTGCCGCGCCAGGCGCTCCTGGGCGGCGATATTGCCGCGGAATGCCTTGCGAGCCAGCTCCATCTCCTCATCCCGAGTGAGGAGGGGGACCCGGCTGATTTCGTCC
>DATEOL010000044.1:0-9356 GCA_035274025.1 Gemmatimonadales bacterium
GTCGCTGCGCCCTCTCGCGACTCGCGACTCGCGACTCGCGACCGCTCTGCTGTTCCTGCTGGTTCTCGTCGCACCCCTCAGGGCCCAGGATTCCGCCCTCGTAGCCCTGGTCCGCGATTACACCGGTCTCTACACTCGCGAGACCTTCGATCAGTGGACCAGACTGTTCGGTCCTGCCTTTTCCGCCGCGAACACGACCACGACCGGCGAGATCACGACCCGTAATCTCCGCGACTTCCTCGAGACCCAGCGACTCGGCTTCGCGCGGGCCAAGGAGATGAGCGAGGAGCTGCACAATGTCCGGATCGAGCAGACCGGCAAGCTCGCCAGCGTCTGGGCCGAGTACACCTTCCACTACGACGGCACACCCAACAAGGGCAAGCTCGTCCTCCTGGCGATCGCGGACAGCGCGGGCGCCTGGAAGTTCCACTCCCTGATGTTCGCGTATGACCGGTAGGGACGGGCGGACGGGCAGACGGGCCGGCGGACAGGAACCACCCGATGTCGTGATCATCGGCAGTGGTGCCGGCGGCGGCATGGCCGCGTACATGCTGACCAGGGCCGGCGCGCGCGTCACCGTGATCGAGGCCGGTCCGCTCTGGTGGCCTGATGAAAACAGCGACATGTGGAAGTGGAATTACGAGTCGATGCGCCGGGGCTCGAGCACCAGGACGCGTCCCTTCGGGGAGTTCGACGCCGGTGATGGCGGCTGGGACATCCCCGGCGAGCCCTACACCGTCGCCGAGGGCTCGAAGTTCGGATGGTACCGCGGCCGCCTCCTGGGCGGCCGCACCAATCACTGGGGCCGGATCTCGCTGCGCTTCGGGCCGCTCGACTTCCGCCGCAAGTCCATCGACGGACTGGGCGACGACTGGCCGATCTCCTACGACGACGTCAAGCCGTACTACGACCAGGTCGACCAGCTGATCGGCATCTTCGGCTCGCCTGAAGGCCTGCCGAACGAGCCTGACGGCATCTTCCTGCCGCCGCCCGAGCCCCGCTGCTGGGAAAAGGTGATCCAGAAGAGCGCGAAGGGACTCGGCATGACGATCATCCCCTCGCGGCTCTCGATCCTCACCCGGCCGCTCAATGGCCGGCCCGCCTGCCACTACTGCGGCCAATGCAATCGCGGTTGCCGCGCCAACGCGAATTTCTCGTCACCCGGAGTGCTGCTCCGGCCCGCGATGGCGACCGGACGGCTCACCATCATCCCGAACGCGATGGCGCGTGAGATCACCACGCTTCCCGACGGCCGCGCGCGCGGCGTCTCGTATATCGACAAGGCTGCCGGACGCGAGATGGAGATCCGGGCTCGCGTCGTCGTGGTCGCGGCGAGCGCATGCGAGTCGGCGCGCCTCCTGCTCAACTCGAAGTCGTCACGTCATCCCAACGGCCTCTCCAACTCGAGCGGGGTCCTCGGCAAGTACCTGACCGATACCGTGGGCACGGGCATCGGCGCGTTCGTGCCCAGCCTGATGAACGGGAAGCCGCACAACTGCGACGGGGTGGGCGGCGCGCACCTCTACTTCCCCTGGGTGATGGACAACCGGAAGCTCGGCTTCCCGCGCGGGTATCACATCGAGATCTGGGGTGGGCGCGGCATGCCCCGCGCGGGCGCGATGGGCGGCATGCAGGACCGGCCGATCGGCGGCGGCTACGGCGCCTCGCTCAAGGCGGCGGCGCGCAGCTACTACGGCGCCTTCATCGGCTTCGACGGCCGTGGCGAGCAGATCCCCACCGAACACTGTTTCTGCGAGATTGATCCCAAGGTCGTCGACCAGTGGGGAATCCCCGTGCTGCGCTTCCACTGGAAGTGGGCCGACTGGGAGATCAACCAGGCGAAGCACATGCAGAAGACCTTCGCCGAGCTGATCGACGCGATGGGCGGAACGCCGACCTGGAAGGTGGACGAGGACACTGCCGGGATCGAGGATGGTGGGGTGATCATCCACGAGCTGGGCACGGTGCGGATGGGGAACGATCCCGGCAAGTCGGCCGTCAATCGCTTTTGCCAGGCGCACGAAGCGAAAAATGTGTTCGTCACCGATGGCGGGCCGTTCGTGTCGCAGGCCGACAAGAATCCGACCTGGACCATCCTGGCGCTGTCGATGCGCACCAGCGAGTACATCGCGGAGCAGATGAAGGCGAACGCGCTATGACCGACATCGCGCGACGCGATGTGCTCGGGCTGATGGCGGCGATTCCGCTCCTGCGAGCGAAATGGGAACAGTCCCTGCCCGCCCGCCCGCCGGACCGGCTGCCCGCTGCCTTCTTCACCGCTACGGAGTTCCAGACCGTCCGCATTCTCGCCGATCTCATCGTGCCGCGCGACGATCACTCCGGCAGCGCGTCCGATGCCGGTGTTCCAGAGTTCCTCGACTTCGTGATGACGGAGTGGCCCGACAACCAGACCCCGATTCGCGGCGGCCTCGCCTGGCTCGATCGCGAATCGACCCACCGGTCCGGCAAGCCCTTCCGCGAAGTCACGGCCGGCGATCAGGCCGCGATCCTCGACGACATCGCGTATCCCGCGCGCGCGAAGGCCGAAATGGCGGCAGGCGTGGAGTTCTTCACCCGGTTTCGCGACCTGGTGTTGAGCGGGTTCTACTCGAGCAAGGAAGGCGTGAAGGACCTGGGCTACAGGGGCAACACCTTTGTCACCGAATGGAAGGGCTGCCCTCAGTAGCCGGCCGCCTGCCCGTCCTTCCGCGGGTCGCTGCCTGCCGCGTAACCCCGTGACAGCCTGATGATCGCCTGCGATCCTCCGAAGGAAACTCCCCGCTCGGTGACCAGTACATGACCCAGTGCCGCGAGCGCGGCGCGAACGTCGTCCCCTACCGGTGTTTCGATCGCCACGTCCTGGCCGTCCAGGTGGCGGAAGCGCGCCGCGTCGATCGCCTGCTGCACATCCATTCCGAACAGCAGGTGGTTCAGCAGGAACTGGACGTGGCCCTGGGCCTGCATCGAGCCACCCATCAGTCCGAAGCTCATGTAGGGCTGCTCCTGGCCCTCCACCTGGCGGGTGACGAACCCGGGAATGAGGGTGTGGAACGGCCGCTTTCCCGGCCCGGCGGTGTTGGGCAATCCCGGCGTGACGGTGAATCCTGCCCCGCGATTGTGGAGCGCGAAGCCGGTGCCGGGCACCACGATGCCCGAGCCGAACGCGTCGTAGTTGGAGTTGATCAGCGACACCATGTTCCCTTCGGCGTCCGCTGTCGTGAGGTAGATCGTCTCGCTGGCCGTCCGCGCGGGGCCCGGATCCACCTGCGCCCGGGCGCGGGTCGTATCGAGCTGGCTGCGGCGCTCGGCGATGAACTGGTCCGAGAGGAGATATTCGGCCGACGCCTCGAGATGGTCCGCGTCGCCGACGAAACGCTGCAGGTCGGCGTAGGCCAGCTTCTTCGCCTCGATCAGCCGATGCAGGTACGGGGCCGAATTGTGACCCATGGGCTTGAGGTCGTAGGGCTCCAGGATCCGCAGCATCTCGAGGACCGCGATGCCCTGGTTGTTCGGCGGCAATTCCCAGACCCGATATCCGCCGAACGGCACCGAGATGGGCGTGACCCAGGTGGGGGCGTTCGCCCGCAGGTCTTCGAGGGTGAGGAAGCCGTCGAGCTCACGGAGCCGAGAGACGATGCGGGACCCGATCGCGCCGCCGTAGAAAACGCCGACTCCCTCGGTCGCGATGCTCTCCAGCGTGCTCGCGTAGTCAGGATTCCGGAACCAGTCACCCGCTTTCGGCGCGCCGCCGCCGGGCAGGAATGTCGCGGCGGCCGCCGAGTCCTGGCGCAGCAGCGGTGTCTCCGCGGCCCACTGCTCGGCGATGATGGGAGTCACGGGGAAGCCATCGCGAGCGTACTGGATCGCCGGCTTGAGAGCATCGGCGAGCGACCGTCTGCCGTAGGTGCGCACCAGCATGTCCCAGCCCGCCAGGGCGCCGGGGACGGTGACCGACATTGCGCCCTGTTGCGACCCGGGCTTGAAGCCGCGGGCCGCGAGCTTCTCGCGAGTCAGGAGGGCGCCGGCGCGTCCGCTGGCGTTGAGCGCCACCAGCTTCTGTTCCCGGGCCAGCCAGATGATCGCGAAAAAATCACCCCCGATGCCGGTCATGTGCGGCTCGGTGACACTCAGGACGGCGGCGGCAGTCACCGCCGCGTCGATCGCATTCCCACCCAGGCGGAGGGCCTCGAGTCCGGCCGTGGTGGCGAGGGGCTGGCTGGTTGCGACGACAGCGGAGGGGGCGTAGACCGTCGAACGCCCCGCCATCGACGGCGGTCGTTGCGCCGACAATCCGGTCGGCGCGAGGAGCAAAGCGCAGAGGGCAAGGCGCATGGTGGATTCTCGAGCAGGGCGCCGGGCGATGCCCGGCCCCTGCGGACTAGAAGGCGAGGACCAGTCCAGCGCTGGGCTCGAACTGGACGACGCCCGACGTGGTGACCGCGCCACCGCAGCCGTAGCTGCCGCACCAGAAGCTGCCGCTGCCCGACACCGAGTTGAAGGCGACTTTGGCCTGCAGCCGGAGGCCGACGCGCTGTGACGCCGACATCGCCTTGAACCCGAACGCGAAGTTGGCCGAGAAGCGGGTCGAGCTCCCCTGGGCGCCGCGGACCTTCGAATCGAAGATCACCAGTCCGAGCGCTCCGCTCGCGTAGGGCCGCATGTTCCCCTGCTTCAGGTCCTGCTCCCCGCCGAACATGATGTTGTGCTGGTCGAGGTCGCCGAGCGTGGTATCGGGCGCGATCGGGAGGCGATCAGTCACCCGCAGCGTGGTAGGCCAGTAGGAGTAGTTGATGAACGCCAGCCGGCCTGTCCCCACCTTGAACCCGAGTTGGCCGCCGAAGATGATGTTGTTCTCCAGGTCGATCCGTCCGACCGCGGTGCTCAGGGATCCGCTGGTGTTGTATCCGACGTACGGAACCAGCTCGACCCGGGGTTCCTGGGCGTGAAGCAATCCGGGAATGAACAGCAGGGCAGGGACCAGCAGCCGAAACTTCATGGAGTTCTCGAGATGAGGATCCCGAAAACTAGGCGGATCGGGCCTAAAGGCCTAAGGCCCTAAAGGCCTCAGGACTTCAGGCCTTCAGGCCTTCAGGGCTTTGTTGCAAGGATCTCTTCGAAAAGCGTCAGTGCGCGGGGATCGTCCGACTGTCCCAGCCAGAAGATCGCCTTCTTGCGGACGCTCGCGTCCTTGCTCGTCTTCGCGGCCTTGATGAGCGCCGGGACCCCCTGGTCATCAGGCAGCTGCGAGAGTGCGAACACGGCCTGCTCCCGCACCTCGCGATCCTCACTGTCATCCTCGACCAGGTCCGTCAGCCCCTTCGTCGCGGCGTCGCTCGCTTCCTGGCTCAACCAGAAGACCGCGCTCTTCCGCGGCTCGTCACCCAGGCGGTCGTTCTTTGCGATACGAAGCAGGTCGCGCCAGACCTCCATGCTGTCGGCCAGGATGGCGGGAAGGATCGCGTCACCCTTCACTCGGTCGGTCCGCTCGGCGAGGGCCAGGAAATACGCCGCGGCCTGTGGTGCCCCAACCATGCCCAGGTCGGTGACCCGGCCGTCGATCGGACGCCACCGCCCGCCAACATAGGTGCGAATCGAGTAGACCCGCCTGGCCGAGATGTCGATCGCGACCCGGACCGGTCCTTCCTCGCAGTCGCTCTCCCAGCCGTCGTCGTGGTACCTGCCGTGGCGATGGGTGCTGATGTTGCCCCTGCCGTTGCCGCAGACCCCTTCCTTCGAGGCGTAGCTCAGCCGGACGATGCCGTCGGGCGCCGACTCGATTCGTGTTCGCAGGTCCTGGGCAGCGACCGCCGTGCAGCCAAGCGCCCCGAGGCACAGGGCAACCGCCCCAACCGCCCCAACCGCCTGAACCGCCCTGTTGCCACGCGATTTCATGGCTGTTTCTCCAACAGCGAGGCCAGGAACTCGGCCACGCGCGAATCATCACTCTGGCTCAGCCAGAAGATGGCCTTCTTGCGAAGCTCCTTGTCGGGCTCCCGCCGGGCGATATCGATGAGCTTGTCGATCGCCGCCTTGTCGTCCTTCTGGGAGAGCACGAAGATCAGCTGCTCCTTGATCTCGCGATCGCTGAAGCTGCCATAGAGCGTGGCGATCTCGGCGCCATTCATGTCGTCCTTCTGGCCCAGCCAGAACAGCGCCTTCTTCCGGATCTCGATGTTCTCGCTGGTGTTCCTCGCGACGTCGCTGAGCCACTTGGAGGACGCCGCGTCGTCGTTCTGCGAGAGCGAGAAGAGGATTTTCTCCTTGAGCTCCTGGTCCGTGACCTTGGGGAACAGCGAGCGGAGGAACGCGTTGTCCTCGGCGTCACCGCTCTGGCCCAGCCAGAACACGGCCTTCTCCCGGATCTCGGAGGAAATGTTGGTCCGCTCGGCGTACCGGCGGAGCGACTGCCGCGCCGCCCGGCTGTCGTGCTGGCTCAGCGCGAACACGGCCTTGTCCTGGATCTCGGGATCGGTGCTCGAGGCGAGGATCGAGTCGAGCGCCACGACCGCGCGATCGCTGTCGACCTGGGAGAGCCAGAACACCGCCTGCCCCTTCACCTCGTTGTCGGGATCGGTCCGCGCGGCGTTGAGCAGGATCGACTCGGCTTCGTTCCCGCCGACCTGGGACACGATGAAGACAGCCTTGCGACGGAGGCAGGTCGACTCGTCGTCGCGCCGGGCCAGCACCTTCTTGAGGATCGGGATCGCGCGCTCGTCGTCCATCTGCATGAGCGCGTTGAGCGCAGTCGCCTGGACGTCGTCCTCGTCGTTGCAGCGGGGCCCACCGTGGCGCACCCGGGACGGCGGATTCGGAGGCTGGGCCGGCTGAGCTGGCTGAGCTGGCTGCGGCGGATTGGCGATCCGGGCGATTTCCCGCGCCGCATCGGCGTCGCCGGTGCGGGCGAGCTCACCCTGGATCCGGGTCTCCAGGCTCCGGGCGTCGCCGCTCTTCCGGGTCGACGCGCTGGCGTACTGGTCCGACTGCTGCCGCAGCAGGTCCTGCGCGCGCCGCAGCTGGTCGGTGTTGCCGCGACGATAGAGCGCGTACGCCTGCCAGTAGTACGAATCGGGCGTGTAGGTCGACTTCGGGTAGCGGCTCCGGATCTGGCCGAACAGCTCGGAGGCGCGGACGTAATCGCTGCGATTCAGGTATTGCCGCGCCGCGCGATAGAGCGAGTCGGCGGGATCGGCCTGGTCGGTCGCCTCCGGCGGAGTCGGGGAGAGTGGCAAGTAGTCGGAGTCGTCGTCCCAATCTTCCACGTAAATGCGCGGGACACCGGCGAGGATCCGGTCGATGCCCGAAAGGGTCATCGGGGCCATCGAGAGCGCCACCTGGGCGCCGGCGAGGGCGGCTTCGATCCCCACCGGTGCGGCGGACAGGGCCACCTGCGCGTCGGCCATGGCCCGCTCGACGTCCCGCATGATGAGCGGTGAAAGCACCGCCGTCGCGCGCGGGACCTGCCGCAGCGCCCGTTCCGCGTCGCGCATCGCGCGCTCCGCCTGGCGCGATTGGGCGCCGGCGGGCGTTGTGGCAAGGGTTACGATCAGTACCAGCAGGGTCTTGGTGCGCATCTCAAGGTCTCGAGGTCTCAAAGGTCTCAGTCGTTTCGGTCAGACGGTCAGACGATCCGACCGTCCGTCACAGGGCTCTGGCCGGACCGGCGGGAATCGCCGAGTGCAGCCGGGGCAGCACCTGGCGCTCTTCCAGTCCATCGGTGATCAGATCAAGGTCCTCGCGGGTGCCGTTCGCGTTGTATTGGACGATCTGCACGAGGATGTCTTCGAGATCCGACATCAGCTTGCGAAGCCGCGGATCCATGTCCTTGGCATCGAGCAGCAGCCGCGTCGAGATGAGCAGCTCCCGGCCCTGGCCGGTGAACTGCTGCTCGGGCGACGTGCGGAGCGTGGTCAGGAACGTCTCCACGCGCGTGAGGTGCTGGACCGCGGCCACTGTGTACGCGGTGTTCTTCTTCTCGCGGGGCAGGCTGCTGTCGGGCAGCGCCGAGATGGTGGACGGTCCGGGCACCGGCGAGGTGGTAACGGTGCTGCGTCCGAGCGCGATGCCGAGCAGCAGGATCGCGGCGATGCCGGCGGCCCAGGCGAGGAGGGGCCGACGGGCCGACGGGCGGACGGGCAGCTGTATGACGGACGGACGGGCCGACGGACGGACGGACCGATCCGCCCGAGCAGCCTGCACCCGTGACCAGATCTCGTCCCGCGGAGTGGAGGGTGGATCGTTGATTTGCCGCGCGGCCGCGAGAATGGCGTCGGGTAGTTCCTGTCCGTCCGCCCGTCCGCCCGCCTGCCCGTCGTTTTCAGTCATGCCCATTCTCCCGCGTATTCCGACAACATCGTCCGCAGCTTCGCCCGTGCCCGGGACAACTGTGCCTTCGACGTCCCTTCCTGCACGCCCAGCGCTGCCGCGATCTCCTCGTGCGTATAGCCCTCGACATCATGCATCACGAACACCGTCCGATATCCCTCCGGCAGCGACTCGATGGCTGCCTTGAGCTTCACCTTCAGGTCCGGCTCCGCCTGGCGATTGCTCGCCGCGATCGGCGTCGCATCATCCAGGTCCGTCTCCCGTTCCCGGAACCGCTTGATCTTCCGGAGACCGTTGTAGACCACCGACAGCGCGATCGAGGTGATCCACGTGGAGAGCGCCGCCTCTCCCCGGAACTCCGCCAGCTTGTCGAAGACCCGGACGAACGTGTCCTGGGTGTATTCGGTCGCCTGGTCGGCGTCGCCGGTCATGCGGTAGGCCAGGCGATAGACGCGATCGACATTCGCGTCATACAGCTCTCGCTCGGCGGCAGGGTCGCCATCAATGACCCGGCGCACCAAGGCTCGGCGATCTACCGGGTCACGGACTGTGATAGCGGCCCCCATGCCAACCGATCTGACATTGGCGTGCGGTAAAGGGTTGGCTCCGGGACGGGCAGACGGTCTGACGGGCAGAGGGGCAGGGCGCTGGCCGAAAACCGCACACCGGATAGTACAGGCCGTCCGCCCGTCTGCCCGCCTAGGTGGAGGGCCGCCACTCGAGGCCTAATCGCGCAATGATCCCGGCCAGCAGCTCGATCCCGTCCCAGAGGTTCTGGATCCGGAGATTCTCGTTCTCCCCGTGCTGGTTGTTGTCGTGATTCACGATGGGCACGGAGATGAGCGGAGAGCCGAGGACTTCGGCAAAGTGGTAGAGCGGAAGGCTGCCTCCCAGGGTCGGCAGGGCGATCACCGGCTCACCGGTGATCTGCCCGACAGTGCGGATCAGCGCCTGGGAGACCGGGAGGTCGAGCGGAGTCCGATTCGCCGGATAGCCCGAATCCGACCAGTCCACCCGAACGATCCGGGAGTGTT
>DATEOL010000045.1:0-6812 GCA_035274025.1 Gemmatimonadales bacterium
CGAGTCGAGTTCGTGATCCTTGGTGTCGGCCAGCACCCCCACGACCTCGACGTTCACGCTGTCGTAGCGGATCGTCTGTCCGATCGCGCTGCGTCCCGGCCAGTAGAACTGCGCCATGGTCTGGTTGACGAGGGCAACGGGGACACTGCCTGGGACATCGCGATCGGTGATGTCGCGCCCTTCGATCAGCCGTCCGCCGATCGCCTCGACGTATCGGGGGCCGACCTCATCGTAGTACGCGCTGGTGTCTTGCTCGGTGCGCGCGGCGAAGCCGGGTATCTGGAAGTTGGTCGACGATTCGGTCCCGCTGAAAATGCCGTTTTCGGAGAAGCTCACTGCCTTGATTCCGTGTATCGCGGCCAGCCGCTCGGTGACCTGACGAAGCAGCAGGTCCCGGCGCTCGTCCATATAGCCGCGTTGCTGGGCAGCCACGTCGACGATGAGCAGGTGGTCACGATCGAGTCCGGTCTCGGTGTTCTGCAGGCGGTTGAGGCTCCGAACCAGCAGCGCAGCGCCGAGCACGAGGACGAGGGAGAGCGCCACCTGGGCGGTGATCAGCACCTTGCCGCTCATGATCCTGCCCGGCACTCCGCTGAGTCCGGATGCGAGCGACCGCGACTGGGTGCGCATCACCGAGGCGAGGTCCACCCGCGATGTCCGGAGCGCTGGTGCCAGACCGAAGAGCCCCAGCGCCACGATGGTAAGGAGCACGGTAAAACCAAGCACGGGAAGGCTCAGCTTTGCATCGACCGGTACCGGCGAATTGCCGCTGCCCGCCATGAGGAGCAGGACTCTTGATCCCCAGGTCGCCACCAGGAGGCCGGTGCCGGTGGCGAAGATCGCGAGCAGCAGGCTCTCGGTGAACAGCTGCCGGACCAGCCTCGCGCGGCCGGCACCGAGCGAAAGCCGCACCCCCATCTCCCGCCCGCGGCCGATCGCGCGAGCGAAGAGCAGGTTCGCGATGTTGGCGCAAATCATGAGCAGTACGAGGCCCACACCCGCCATCAGGGTGAAGAGTGGCACGCGATATTCGCCGCGGATCCAGGAGAATCCCCGCGCACCCGACGCGAGGTACACTTCCTCTGGTGTATTGGCGCGCGCCCCCTTTCGGGGAGTTTTCTCGTCGATCCAGTTCCGCAGCATCGTGGTCATCTCGGCTACCGCCTGCGGCTCCGAAACACCAGCGTTCCGGCGCGCGAGGAGCAGGAACCACTGGTAGTTCATGTTCTCCAGCATCGGCTGGTACGGGCTGAGCACCGGCTGCAGCGTGATCGGAAGCCACATGTCGGTCGAGGATCCGACGACCTCTCCGCGAAACCCCGGCGGGGCGACTCCGACGATGGTGAGCTGCTGTCCCAGTACCCGGATGATCCGGCCGACCGCCGCTGGATCCGACGCCAGTTTCCGGGTCCAGTATCCGTGACTGATGACGACGATCGGTGGCGCCTGACCATCGTGGTCGTCCGCATCCTCGAAGGTGCGACCAAGGAAGGCCGGGACACCGAGCACGTTGAAGTAGTTCCCCGAGACGAAGCGCGCCGTCGGGTGCTCGGGGTCTCCGTTCGGCTCGCCCAGGTAGACGTCGAGCCGTCCGCCGCGCCCGGTGGCAAGGACGCCGGAGAAGCTCCGGGCGTTGTCGCGAATGTTCTTGTATTGGGCGTACGACAGGAGGTCGGTGTGCTGGTTATCGCTCACCGAGAGCGAGCCGACGCGAGTCGGGTCGCCGATCGCGAAGAGCTGGTCGGGATCGCGCACCGGCAGCTTCCGCAGCAGCACCGCGTCCACCAGGGTGAAGATCGCGGTGTTGGCGCCGATGCCGAGCGCGAGCGTGAGGACGACGACGAGGGCGAAGCCCGGATTGCGGCGGGTGGATCGCCAGGCATAGGACAGGTCCTGTCGCAGCTCCTCGAACCAGCGGCTGCGGCGCGCCTCGCGGCTGAGGGCGCGATCGAGGGTCACGCAGGAATCCCGCACGTCGCGCACGTCACCGAACTGGCGCAGCGCCTCGGCGCGCGCGGCATCGGGAGACATCCCCTGGCCGATCAGCTTCTCAGTGCGCTCCTGGATGTGGAACGCGAGCTCGTCCTCCACTTCGCCGGCGATGCGTCGGGGTGAGGGCTCATGCCTGAAAATGCGTTTCATGGTCTCATCGACTCATCGTCTCTTCATCTCTTCGTCTCATCGTCTCTTCGTCTCATCGTCTCTTCGTCTCATCGACTCATCGACTCAGGCGGGAGCGGCGATGGCCTTGCTCACCGCACCGGCGTAGCGCTCCCAGCTGGTGATCTCAGAGCGGAGCTGCTGCCGGCCCGCTCTGCTCAGTTCATAGTATTTCGCTTTCCGGTTTTTCTCCGAGAGCCCCCACTCGGCCTCGAGCCAGCCCTTGCGTTCGAGCCGGTGCAGGGCGGTGTAGAGAGGGCCTTCCTCGACCAGGATCGTGTCGTCGGTGGCCGCATGGATCCATTCGGCCACCGCGTAACCATGGCGCGGGCCCCAGGTCAGGGCCTTGAGGATCAGGAGATCGAGGGTGCCGCGGAGGAGACCGCCATCGGGGTCCATCATTGAGAGCTTCCCATCTTGTTCGTAGGGGAAGCTATGGTTTTTCAGCCAGGATCGCAACTGGGCGGATAGGGTCTCGAAACCACGCATTGCCCCCCGGCGTAAGTTCCTCTATATCACAGTGAAGCCCCTCGCCGCAGGTGGCCCTGTCATGTCCGCTTTCACCCGATTTTCACTCGCCCTGGTCGTGCTCGGTCCCCTCCCGGCTTTGTCGGAGGCCGAAGCGTCCCAGAACCAGGAGCCGAAGAAGTCCGAGATCCGTGGGACCGTGGTTCGCGCGTCCGATCGCCAGCCGGTGGGTGGAGCGAAGGTGTCACTCGACGGCACCGAGCACGCGCTCGTGACCGACCCCAAGGGCAAGTTCAAGTTTCCGAAAGTCGCTGCGGGGCAGTACATCATCCGCGCCGAGGTGGAAGGATTCCCGGTCGCGACGTCGACGCTGCTGCTGGCCAAGGGAGACCGTCTCGACGTGGAGTTCCAGGTGGGCGCGAGCGACGCGGTGACGCTGCCCGAGCTCAAGACGGAAGCGGCCCCGGAAGAGCGGGTCAGCCCCATCGCCGAGTTCAACCGCCGCGCCACCAGCGGCAACGGTCGCTATATCACGCGGGAGTACATCGAGCAGCGCCATCCGGCGACGATGATGGACCTGCTGCGCTCGCTCCCCGGGGTGCGGGTGGAATGCCCGCGCACCGAGCGGGTCTGCCGGCTGCGGATGTCGCGCGCGCCGAGGAACTGCGGACCGGCGTTCTTCCTGGACGGCATTCCGGCGGACCCGACAGTGTTCTACCTGCAGACTCCCAACGACGTGGAGGGTGTCGAGATCTACTCCGGTCCCTCCGAGACGCCGGCCGAGCTGGAGGGCGTCCGGTCGGGATGCGGCGCGGTCGCGATCTGGACGCGCGTTGGTGAGAAACCATCGGAACGGAAACCGTGACGGTTGGGGCGGTTGCGACGGTTGAGGCGGTTAACCGCCCTAACCGCCGTAACCGCCTTAACCGACGAGAGCTCCCGCTTTGTGTTCAATAACCGCGAGTAGCTCCGCATACGACTTCGCGAAGCTCGCCACGCCCTCCACCTCGAGGGTTTTCGTCACTTCGTCGAGATTGATCCCCGCATTTTGAAGCGCGGCAAGCTGCGCCGGCGCCTTCGCCATGCCTTCGCGGATCCGGATCACCGGCTTGCCGTGGTCCTTGTACGCCTCGAAGGTCGCGGGCGGGATGGTGTTGACGGTGTGTTCCGCGATCAGTGCCTCGATGTAGTAGACGTCGGGATACTTCGGATCCTTGGTGCTGGTCGAGGCCCAGAGCGGCCGCTGGACCTTGGCACCTTTGCCGGCGAGCGCCTGCCAGCGCGGGCCGGCGAGACTCTTCTCGAACGCTGAATAGGCCGCGCAGGCGTTGGCGATGGCGGCGGTGCCGCGCAATGCATCGAGCCCGCCCTTGGCGTCGATCGTCGCGTCGACCTTTCCGTCGACCCGGCTCACGAAGAAGCTCGCCACCGACGCGAGGTGATCGACCGGCTGTCCCTTCGCGGCGCGCTCCTCCAGTCCCTTCAGGAACGCATCGATCACCTGCTCATAGCGTGCGACCGAGAAGAGCAGGGTCACGTTGATGTTGATCCCGTCGGCCAGGCAGCGCGTGATCGCCGGCAGGCCCTCGACCGTGCCGGGGATCTTGATCATCGCGTTGGGCCGATTCACCGCGGCCCAGAGCCGGCGCGCTTCGGTGATCGACCCGGCGGTGTCGCGCGCGAGCGTGGGATCCACCTCGAGTGAGACCAGTCCATCGACCCCGCCCGAGCGCTCGTAGACCGGGGAGAACGCGTCGCAGGCCGACTGCACGTCGGTGACCGCGAGCGATTCGAAGATGTCGCGCGGCTGAAGCGACATGCCGGTGAGGTTCCGGATGTCCTGGTCGTAGAGCGAGCTCGAGGCGACGGCCTTCTGGAAGATCGTCGGGTTGGACGTCATCCCCTTGAGGCCGTCCTCGGTGATGAGGCGGTCGAGCTCACCGCCGGTCACCAGGTCACGGGTGATGAAATCGTACCAGGGACTCTGGCCCAGCTCGCCCAGCACTACGAGGGGATTCCGGCTCATGACGACCTCCGCGCAAGGACCCGGCGCACCGCCTCGGCGACGCGCTCCGGCGTAAACCCGAACTCCTTGAACAATCGCTCCCCCGGCGCCGAAGCGCCAAAGTGGTTGATCGAGATCGATTCACCAGCCTCGGTGGTCCAGCGCATCCAGCCGAAGTCGGAGGCGGCCTCGACCGAGACCCGCGCACGGACGGAAGGCGGGAGGACGGAGTCGCGATAGTCCTGCGATTGCGCCGCGAACACTTCCCAGGACGGGAGGGAGACGACACGGACGGCGTGGCCTTCCTTCTCGAGAAGCTGCGCGGCCGCCAGTGCGACTTGCACTTCGGAGCCGGTCCCGATGATGATCGCATCCGGGGTACCGCCCGTCCTCCCGTCCGCCCGCCTGTCCATCAACACGTATCCACCCCGTCGAGCGCCCTCGGTCGGCTGGCCGATGTTGGGGAGCTTCTGTCGGGTCAGGATCAGGGCAGTCGGTCCCGTGGTATGACTCAGCGCGACCCGCCACGCCTCGCGGGTCTCGTTGGCGTCGCCGGGGCGGATCACCGTCATGTTCGGGATCGCGCGCAGCAGCGCCAGGTGCTCGATGGGCTGGTGGGTCGGACCGTCCTCCCCCACGCCGATCGAATCGTGGGTGAAGATGTAGGTGACCGGCAGCTTCATCAGCGCGGCGAGCCGGATCGACGGCTTCATGTAGTCGGCGAAGACCAGGAAGGTGGCGCCGTAGGGGCGGAAGCCGCCGTGCAGCGCCAAGCCATTGCACGCGCTCGCCATGACGTGCTCGCGAACTCCCCAGTGCACGATCCGGCCGGGACCGTCAGGGGTGAAGTGCGCGAGATCCTTGAGGACGGTACCCGTGCTGCCGGCCAGATCGGCCGAGCCGCCGACCAGGGAAGGCACCGTCTTCACCAGCACGCTCAACACCTGCTGAGAGGCGGCGCGGGTCGCGAGTCCTCCGCCGGCAGGGAACTCCGGCAGTGAACCGTCCCAGCCGTCAGGGAGCTTTCCTGAAAGCCGTTCCTGGAATGCAGCAACCGCCGCTTTATCAACCGCCGCGAGCCGCGTCCGCCATTCTGCATGCGCTGCCGCTCGCTCTGCGGCTCGCTCTCGCATGTGCAGCAACGCTTCCGGAGCCACGAAGAACGGCGTCTCGGACCAGCCCAGCACCTTCTTCGTCGCCTGGACCTCGGCCTTGCCGAGCGGGGCGCCGTGCGCCTCGTGGCTGTCGCGCTTGGTGGGCGCGGGGTCGCCGATGATCGTAGTCAGGACGATCATCGACGGGCGCTCGGTCTCCGCGGCCGCCGCGGTCAACGCGCGGTCGATCGCCTCGACGTCGTTGCCGTCCTCGACGTGCTGGACATGCCAGCCATAGGCCTCGAAGCGCTTCCCCACGTCCTCGGAGAAGGAGAGCGAGGTGCGTCCATCGATGGTGATGTGATTGTTGTCATAGACGACGTTGAGCTTGCCGAGCCGGAGGTGACCCGCGAGCGAGGCGGCCTCGCCGCCGATCCCTTCCATCAGGTCACCGTCGCTGGCAAAGACCCAGGTGCGGTGATTCACCAGCTGGTCCCCGAATTCAGCCGCCAGCAGCCGCTCGGCCATCGCCATGCCGACTGAATTGCCGAGTCCCTGGCCCAGGGGTCCGGTGGAGGTCTCGACGCCGACGGTGTCGCCATGCTCGGGGTGGCCCGGGGTTCTCGAGCCCCACTGCCGGAAGGCCTTGATGTCGTCGAGCGAGAGGTCGTACCCGGTGAGGTAGAGCATCGAGTAGAGCAGCATCGACGCGTGACCGCAGGAGAGAATGAAGCGATCGCGGTCGGGCCAATCGGGTGCGGCGGGATCGTAGCGGAGGTGGCGAGTCCAGAGCACGTAGGCCGCGGGCGCGAGTGCCATCGGGGTGCCCGGGTGTCCGGATTGTGCCTGCTCCACGGCGTCCATCGCGAGCACCCGGATGCTGTTGATGCTCTGCCAGGCGACGTCGGTCATCGTTGTGTGTGGTGGAATTCGGCGCAATATAGACGGGCCGGCGGGCAGACGGGCGGGCGGGAAGTAACCACCGAGTGGACGGGGCCATGGCCTTGTCCGACAATGACTTACGACCTTACCGCTTTCCCGGCGGAGCCCGAGGCATTAATTTTGTTACTGTCTTCAACCAAGGA
>DATEOL010000046.1:0-4215 GCA_035274025.1 Gemmatimonadales bacterium
CCGCTCGCGATCATGATCGCCAGGCCCTCGACGATGGCGGTCTTGCCCACGCCCGGCTCGCCGATGAGCACCGGATTGTTCTTCTTGCGGCGCGCCAGGATCTCCATGACCCGCTGGATTTCCTTCTCGCGTCCGATGGTCGGGTCGAGCTGGCCTTCGCCGGCCAGCTGCGTGAGGTCGCGGCAGAAGTGGTCGAGCGCCGGCGTCTTGGATTTCTTCTCGGTGCGCGGCGACTGGCCCTGGGTGGGCTGCGGCGCGGCGCCCGGCTGCTGGGCCTGGGGAACGTCGCTCCCGAGGAGCCGGAGCGTCTCCGCGCGCGACTGCTCGAGCGTGACGCCGGCATCGTTGAGGACCTGCGCCGCGATGCCCTTCTCCTCGCGGAGGAGGCCCAGCAGCAGGTGCTCGGTGCCGACGTAGGAATGGTTGAGCTCGCGGGCTTCCGCCATCGCCAGCTCGAGGACTTTCTTGGCGCGCGAGGTGTACGGCAGGTCGGGACCGGTGACGGTGCCTGCCTTCCCCTTCTTCACCGTCTCCTCGATCTTCTGCTGGATTTCCTCGAGGTCGACGTTGAGGTTGGTGAGGACCGCCGCGGCGACCCCCTCGCCCTCGCGTATGAGCCCCAGGAGGATGTGCTCGGTGCCCACGTACTCGTGGTGCAGCCGCGCGGCTTCCTCCCGCGCCATCTGGAGAACCTTCCGGACCCGATCAGTGAAGTTGTAGCCGTTCATACCCGTCGCCAGTCGCCAGTGGTCAGAGCTCGAGGGTCCTGCGCACGAAATCCGCGCGACGTACCGGCAGCTCGTCCTCCGCCAACTCAGTTCCTGCCATCGCCGACAGGTGCGCGGGCTGGGTGAACACCAGCGCCTTGTTCAGCGTGTACATACCGACGTCCGGAATCAGACCCAGCCCCACACCCAACCTGACGCCAGACAGCAGGTTCATGGTTTCTTCAAACGACAGGCTGCGCGCATAGCGCAACAGCCCGTAGGCGCGCCACACCTTGTCTTCGATGACCCCGGGCGCGTCCCGAAGCAGCACCTGCCGGGCCTGCTCCTCGTACCCGATCACCTGCCGCACGATCTTGGCCAGATGATCCAGCAGCTCCGATTCGGATTTCCCCAGCGTGGTCTGATTGGACAGCTGGAAGAAGTTGCCCACCACTTCACTGCCTTCCCCGTACAGCCCCCGAAACGTCAGCCCGACCTGCACCAGACTCTGAAGGACCTTGTTGATTTCCTTCGTCAGGACGAGTCCAGGAAGGTGGATCAGGACGGAGGCCCGGAGACCGGTTCCGACATTGGTCGGGCAACTGGTAAGGTAACCGAACTCAGGGTGAAATGCGAACGCAAGTCGTTGCGCCAGTTCAGCGTCCAGCGTTCCGACACCCCCCCACGCCGCCTCCAGAGCGAGCCCCGAATAGAGCCCCTGAACCCGGAGATGATCCTCCTCGTTGACCATCACGCCGAGGGGGCCGCCGAGGAGCACCGCGGACCCCGACCGGGGTGTCGTGTCGGCGTCCGGTACCGCCAGCTCCTTGCTGACCAGGTGCCGCTCATGGAGCAGCTGTCGGTCGAGCCGGGCCAGGCGGTCCAGCCGGACCAGCGTGGCCGGTCCCAGGATGGTCGCCGTCCCCGTAGCGTCCCTCACCGAGGCCAGGATGTCCTCCCGATCGGACTCCGCGCTCCGCACGGGAAACGGGCGTCCCGCAAGATTCCGGGCCAGCCGGACCCGGGTCGAAAGGACCAGATGACTCTCCGGGCCGCTGGCGTCGAGCCAGCCGATGCCCCCATCGCTCACGAGCGAAAGATCGATCATCGCTCCAACTCCTTGAGCCGGTCGCGAAGCTCCGCGGCCAGCTCGAAATTCTCGGCGCTCACCGCGATCCTGAGCTGCTCCCGCAGTCCGCGCGCCAGGTCGTCGGGTGGCTGCCCGGTATCCGCGGGGCCGATGTGGCGCCGGCCGTGATGATGGGTCGACCCGTGGTACCTCCGAATGAGAATGCGCAGCTGCCCCTCGAAGGTGACATAGCACTCAGCGCATCCGAGTCTTCCCGATTCCCGGAAGTCGGCAAAGGTCGCACCACATCCCGGACAGGGCCCGGTTCCCGCCGCGTCCGCGGGGCCGGGGTCGGCGGTCTTCCAGAGCGCGTGAAGAAATCCGCCCAGCGGCGTCTGCGACACGGTCGTCGAGGTCTGGATCCCCCGCTCCGCCGCGCAGCGATCGCAGAGCTTGACCTCGCGCGCTTCGCCATCGACGACGTGAGTCACCCGGACGGCAACTTCCCGTTCGCCGCACTGGTCGCAGAGCACTTTCTCGTCGCTCACGCCAGGACCTCGTCACCGCGCGGCGCCTCGAGGACGCCGTCGTGCAGTGCCAGCACGCGATCGGCAAGCTCGGCAAGGGCGCGGTTATGGGTGACTACCACGAGGGCACGGCCCTGTTCCCGCGTCACCGAGGCGAGCAGGTGGTGCAGCCGCTCCGCATTCGACGGATCGAGGTTGCCCGACGGCTCATCCGCGAGGACCACGACCGGCTCCGGCGCGAGCGCTCGCGCCACCGCGACCCGCTGCTGCTCGCCGCCGGACAACATGCCGGGACGATGGGTGAGCCGCGGGCCCAGGCCGAGCGCTTCGAGTGCCGCGCGCGCCTTCCGCTCGGCTTCCGCTTCCTCGGTGCCGCCGATCAGCAGCGGCAGCATCACGTTCTCGAGCGCGTTGAAGTCGCGCAGGAGATGATGAAACTGGAAGACAAACCCGACCTTCTGGTTCCGGAGCGCGGAGAGCGCGTCGGGAGCGAGATCGGCGTAGGCCTGCCCTTCCAGCTTGATCTCACCGCGATCTGCCGTGTCGAGCGCGCCGAGCAGATGCAGCAGCGTGCTCTTTCCGGAGCCCGATGCCCCGATAATCGCGACGAATTCTCCGGGAGCCACGGAGAAATCAAGACCAGCAAGGACTCGAATCGCGCTCCCGTCGCCGCCGACGAATTCCTTCGCCAGGCCGCGCGCTTCGAGGACCTCGCGACTACTCATGGCGGATCGCCTCGACCGGAACCAGCCGCGCGGCCGAGCGACTGGGATGAATCGTCGCCACCACCGCGATCGCGAGGCTCACCAGGGCAACCAGCAGCACGTCCGGCGCCTCGATGTGCACCGGCAGCCGGTCGATGAAGTACACCGTCGGATTAATCTTGATGATGCCGGAGCGATCGATGAGGTAGGCGACGCCCAGTCCGAGCGTGGTGCCAAGCAGCGTTCCGACCACGCCGATGATGGCGCCCTGGATCACGAAGACCCTTCCAATCGCGCTCGCCGTGAGCCCCATGGCGCGGAGTATCCCGATCTCCCGCGTCTTGTCCGCCACCACCATGGTGAGCGTACCGACGATGTTGAACGCCGCCACGATCATGATGATGCAGATGATGAGTCCCATTCCCAGTTTTTCCAGCTCGAGCGCGGAGAAGAGCTGCGCGTTCTGGGTCTGCCAGTCGAGCGCCCGATAGGGATAGCCGAGCTTCTGCTCCAGCCGGCGCCCGATGGCGGGCGCGTCCCAGGCGTCCTTCACCTTGATCTGGATCCCGGAGACCGCGTTGCCCAGCCCGTCGAGCTGCTGCGCGAGCGGCAGGGCCACCACGCCGAACCCGTCGTCGTACTGGAACATGCCGGTGTCGAAGACGCCGGTCACCTCCAGTCGCCAGAACCGCGGGACCACGGTCCCCAGGGCGGGGTTCACCTTGGCCGATGCGTAGCCGACCAGCTCGATGATGTCGCCGGTGAACGCCGACATCCGGTTGGCGAGTCGATAGCCCAGGATGATGCCGCCATCCACGCTGTCCTGCGTGGTGCGGAACGAGAGGTCACCGTCGCGGATCTTGCTCGGCAGCGAGGTGACGCTCATCGCGCCGGTGTCGGCGATGCCGAAGACGTTCACCACCGACATGTAGCCGGCGGAATTCCGCGCCAGGGACTGGGTCAGCACTTCCGGCGCCGCGGCCACCACGCCGGGGTCGGCGCGAATGGTGTCGAGCGCGCCCTGCCAGGGCTCCATCCGGAGCGCCTGGCCGAAGGTGAGGATGCGGAGGTCCGGATTGGCGACCAGGATCCGGTCGCGCAGCTCGTCGCGCAGGCCGTTCATCACGCCGAGCACCACGATGAGCGATGCGACGCCGACCATGACGCCCGCGATCGCGATCACGGTGTTCAGCGAGAGACCGAGAAGT
>DATEOL010000047.1:0-13218 GCA_035274025.1 Gemmatimonadales bacterium
GGGTCGCCGAGCTCCGCCCCTCCGAGGGGCAGGCGCCGTACTATCTCGGCCTGATCGCGGGCCGGCAGGAACGCTGGGCGGACGCCGCCTCGCTGTTCCGCCATGCCGCGGACCGGGCCGGTCCTCGCGCATCGATCCTGCACAACCTCGGGGTGGCGCTCTCCCAGGCCGGTGAGCCGGACCAGGCGGAGGCCCGCCTCGGCGACGCGTCGGGCCGGGCACCCAATGATCCGCGCATCCTGCTCGGCTGGGGCATCGCGGCGCTGGAGCGCGGCGACGCGGGACTCGCCGTGGTGCGTCTGACGCGTTCGCGCGAAATCTTCGGCGATCGCACGCCACCCCTCTGGTTCTGGGCTGCCGCCCGCGCTCACGCCACCGGGGGCGACCTGGAGCGCGCGCTGTCGATCGCGGCCGAAGGGTGCACCCGATTCCCCGGGGATCCGGTGTTGCTCAACAATCAGGCGGTGTTCCTCGAGGCCAGTGGAGACCTGGCAGGCGCCGAAGGCGCGCTGCAGGCGGCGCTCGCCGAGGCTCCGTCGCTGCCGCAGATCTCCAAGAACCTGGGCGACATCTGCTATCGCCTGGGCCGCTTCGAGGACGCGTGGGACGCGTACCAGCGCGCGGTGCGGCTGCATCCGAACCTGGGCGATGACCTCCATTTCAAGCTCGGGAACCTCGCGCTCAAGCGGGGCGACCCCGATGCCGCGCGGGGCCACTGGGGCAGGGCCGTGGAGCTCAACCCCCGGCACCAGCTCGCGCGGGCCAACCTGCAGACGCTCGGGGGCAACGGATGACGCTCGCCGACGATCCCGGGTTCGCGCTCCTACGCGAGCGGCTGGCGGGGCATCCGCTCCCACCACTGGACATGTACAAGGACAAGTGCCTTCGGCGGCGCCTGGCCGTGCGCATGCGAGCCTGCGGCGTGAAAACGCTCGCCGAGTACGCGGCCCTGCTCGACCGGAAGCCGGACGAAGTCGGCCGCCTGCTCGCGACCCTGACGATCAACGTCACCCAGTTCTTCCGCAATCCGGAGGCGTGGGAGCGTCTGGCCGAAGAGCTGGAGATTCTGGTGGATGGCGGGATCTCCGCGTGGTGCGCCGGCTGCGCCTCAGGGGAGGAGCCGTACACGCTCGCGATGCTGCTCGCCGACCTGGGCGAACGTCGCGGGATGAGCCGGTCATCACGGGGTGCCCGCGTCGATGCCACCGATGTCGACGAGAAATGCCTCCAGGCCGCGAAGGCCGCCGTGTACGCTCCCTCGTCCTTCACCGAAGCGCCACCGGCGATGGTGAAGCGATGGACGGTCGAGAACGGCACCGAGCTCCGCATTCATGAGACGGTGCGCGACCTCGTCCGGGTCCAACGTCACGATCTCGGACGGGACCCGCCGCCGTCGCCGCCCTACGACCTCGTGATCTGCCGAAACGTGGTGATCTACTTCGAGCGGGACGCGCAGGAGCGCCTGTTCAGTCTCTTCGCGGACGCGCTCCGCCCCGGCGGCCTCCTGTTTCTCGGCAAGGTCGAAATGCTGTATGGGCCGGCCCGCGCGCGGTTCGTGAACGTCGACGGTCGCGAGCGGATCTACCGGAGGGCCGCGTGACCGAGCGCCGCAACGTGAGGGTCGCCGATCTGGTCATCGCGCGCGGCGAGGGAGTGCTGACGGCGCTCGGGCTGGGCAGCTGCGTGGCCATCGTCCTGTGGGACCCCACCACCAGGGCCGGCGGAATGGCGCACGTGCTGCTTCCTTCGCCGCCGCCCCGCAGCGCCGGACGTCACGTGCCGGCACGTTACGCCCAGAGCGCCGTCCCCGCGCTGCTCGATGCGGTGCTGGGGCAGGGCGCGTCGCGGGCCACGATCACCGCGCGCATCGCCGGCGGCGCGTCGATGTTCTCGAACCTTGTTGCCCCGGGACTGATTCACACCGGCGAGCGGAACGTCCTCGCGACTCGCGAAGCGCTGCACGCCAACGGAATCCCCGTGACCGGGGAATGGGTCGGTGGCGACTACGGACGCACCGTGATTTTCGATCTCACGACCGGCAAGGTCACCGCCAGCTCGGTGCGCCATGGTGTCCGTGAGCTCTGAGGTTCCCGCCGTGCTGGTCGTCGATGACAGCCCGTTTTTCCGCCGGCTTCTCACCGACCTGATCCAGGCCGGCGGAGAATTTCGCGTGGTCGCGACCGCGCGCAACGGCATGGATGCGCTCGCCAAGATCCATCAGTACGAACCCGACCTCGTCACCCTCGATCTCGAGATGCCGGAGCTCGACGGCCTCGGCGCCATCGGCTACATCATGTCGGAGTCGCCGCGCCCCATCGTGGTGGTGAGCGCGTACGCGGGACCGGGAACCGCCGGCGCGATCCGCGCGCTCGAGCTCGGCGCCGTGGAGCTGGTGCCCAAGGAGGAAGAGCGAGGCGAGGACGTCCACGCCCGGTTCGGCGAGCGGGTCCGCGACGCGTTGCGCGCCGCGCGTCACGCGGACATTCACGCCGCCCCGGTGCTGGCGCGGCCGCGAAGGCGCGAGGCTCCGCCGCTCGATCTCCGCGCCCTCCCGGGCCGGGCGAATCTCTGTGTGGCGATCGCCTCTTCCACCGGCGGACCGCGCGCGCTCGCCGAGGTGCTTCCCGCCATCGGAACCGGTTACCATGCCGCGGTGGTGATCGTGCAGCACATGCCGCCGGGCTTCACCAGGAGCCTGGCCGAGCGGCTCAACGCGCAGGCCCAGGTCAACGTGGTCGAAGCGGAAGACCGGACTCCCTTGCTCGCCGATACCGCGTACGTCGCCCCCGGTGACTGGCACATGCGGATCGAGCGCACCGCCGATGGTCCCCGGCTCCGGCTGGGGCAGGATCCTTCCATCTGGGGTGTGCGGCCCGCCGCCGATCCCCTGTTTCACTCGGTGGCAGCGGCCTTCGGCGCCCGCGCGCTGGGTGTCGTGATGACTGGGCTCGGGCGCGACGGTGCGGAAGGACTTCGCGCCATCCACGACGCGGGTGGAAAGGGGATCGCCCAGGACAAGGAGACCTCCGCGATCTTCGGGATGCCGTCCGCGGCGGCGGCGTCGGGGGGCGCGGATCGGGTCCTGCCGCTTCCGGGGATCGGGCCCGCGATCACGGATTGGCTGCGCAGCTCCGTGCGGCAGGCGGCCTCATGACGCCGCCCTGGCTCAAGGAGTACCAGCGGGAGCTGGCCGAGCTTCGGGATGCGCTTGCCGGTCCGCTGGCGCAATCGGAGCGCGACGAGGTGAAGAAGCGGCTCACGGCGCTCTACCGCCAGCTCGACGCCGCGGTCGGCGAGATGGGACGGATGAAAGAGGAGATGCGCGCTCTGGTGGAGAAGTACCGGCAGGTTCCTGCCCCGGAGCGCCCCGCGGCTCCAGCCGCCGAGGTTCGTCCGACCCCGAAGCAGGACCGGCTTGGCGCATCGACCTTCATCGAGAAGGGCTGGCACCTCATCACGCTCGGCGATCATGCCGGCGCCGTGCAGGCGCTCCGGCGCGCGCTCGAGCTCGCGCCCGGCGAGACCCAGGCGGAAGCGCTGATCGGCTGGGCGCTGATGCTGCAGGAACACTACGACGAGGCCATGGCGACATTCGCGCACGTGCTCGAGAAGGAACCGACCAACACCCTCGCGCGGGTCAACGTGGGATACATCTGCCTCAAGAAGCGGATCTTCGGCGAAGCCATCGAGCACCTCTCGAGGGTGATCCGCCAGGACAGCGACCGGAAGGCGACGCTCTACGCGCACTATTATCTGGGCCTGGTGTACCTGGAGCGCGAGATGCATGTCGACGCCGCCGGTTTTCTCGAGCGCGCGATCCAGCTCGGGCCCAACCTGGTCGAGGCGCGCTTCGAGCTCGGGCGAGCGCTCTGGTTCGCCGGGCAGCGCGACGAAGCGAAGCAGGCGTGGGCCCAGGGCGCCGAGGCGGGAAGCTTCTCTCCCTGGTCCGCGCGATGCCGCCAGCTGCTCGAGCTGGTGAACGTCGGCGGGGAGGTCCCACGATCTTCGGCGGCTTAGCCCTTCTCCTGCTGTCGCTCCAGGCAGCACCGCCGGCGTGGGAACAGGTTCAGGTTGGACGTGTCACGCTGGTGGCGCCGCGCGCCTCGATGGCACTCGGGCTCGCCCTGGCGGAACAGGCGGACCGGACCGCGCAGTGGCCCGGCATCGGGCGTCGTGAGCCTGGTCCGATCCGCCTCATGGTGGCACCGGACGCTCAAGCGTTCATGCGGGTGTCGGGAGGCAGGGTTCCGTCGTGGGGCGTGGGGCTGGCAATCCCGGGAGGACGCGCGATCGTGATCCGCGCGGATGCACCAGATCCCATCGAAGCCATGCGGCATGAGCTTGCGCACCTGGCCTTGCACGAGGTGGTGAAGGTGCGGGTGCCGCTCTGGTTCGACGAGGGCTACGCCGTCGTCGCCGCCGGGGAGTGGGACCGGATGGAGTCGCTTCGTCTCAACCTCGCGGTCGTCCGCGGGGCGGTTGGCGACCTGGCCACGCTGGACGCGGCACTCCGGCAGTCCGAGGCCGACGCGGCGACGGCGTACGCCCTCGCCGGATCCGCTGTGCTGCTGCTCGCACGATCGAACCCGACGCAGTCGCTGGACCCGCTGATCGGAAAGCTCAGCGGCGGAACCGGGTTCGAGGAAGCGATCGGCATCACGACCGGGTATACGCTGGGGACATTCGAGAGGGCCTGGCAGCGAGACCTCCGGAGCCGTTACGGCTGGATGGTGTGGTTCGCGGCGGGGGGAGGCTGGGCCGTGCTAGGCCTGGCCGTGCTGGTCCTCGCCCGGTGGCGAAGGAAACGCGATGAGCCTCGACGCGCGGCGCTTGATTCGGGCTGGGATGTGACCGAAGACGAGGCCCCGATTCTAAACGAAACGCCGCCGCCGATTGACCCGGAACGGCCCGGCGACTAACCTTACAAGTCTATGTCCCAAACGGAATTCGCCCCTGGAGCAAGGCGGGCGCTTCTGGGGCGGCGGAACCTCGCGGTGCTGGTAGCCGCGATTGTCGTCCTGGTGGCGGGGTACGCATTGCTCAAGGCGGGGAGCACCAGTCTCGCGGCCGTGCTGCTGGTCCTCGGCTACTGTGTGCTGTTCCCCCTGGCCATCGCGCTCTAGCGGGGTGTCCAAAAAGGCGATTTCCGCGTCTCCTATCGTGCAAGGCAGGGTGACGCTCCCCGGGCGAATAGCTCAGCTGGTCCAGAGCGCCTGCCTTACACGCAGGATGTCGGGGGTTCGAATCCCTCTTCGCCCATGATTGATCCTGCAACTCGTGATCCGCGCGCGCACCGCGCGCCAGCCGAACCCCGGAGGTAGTCAGGAATGCGCGCAGTTCGTCTCATCCTCCCGATCCTGTTCGCGGCCGGCCTGACCGGAACCGCCACCGCCCAATTGCGCTCCAACCGGCCCAACCGTCCGACGCAGAATCTTCCGCGCCTGATGTCGGCCAATCCGTACGCGGCCAACTCGGCCGACTCTGCCGCCGCGGTGCGTGTCGGCGAGGGGATGCGCAAGCGGATGGAAGACATCGCCGGCAAGTGGTTCACGGTGATCACCCGCGACCAGATGAACGAGGCCCTGCTGCAGTACGCCTACCCGGCGGATGCGGTGCTGCCTCCAGGCGTGGCCAGGACCCTGGCGACCCAGCTGCAGGCCCGCTTCATCGTCACCTCGACGCTCAGCCGGACCGAAGGCGGGCGGTACGCGGTGCAGGTCCGCGCGATCGGCATGAACGACCGCGCCGGCTACACCGCCTCGCTGACCCAGGCGCCGAACACCTCGCCGGAAGACTTCGGGAAGGCCGCGGCTGACGCACTGGACGGCAGCTTCAAGGCACTCGACGACGCCAAGAAGTGCTGGGACGGCCAGGTGACCAAGCAGGCGGACGCCGTCGCGTCGGCCGTGAAGGCGCTCAAGGACCAGCCCAATCACGGCCTTGCCGAGTACTGCCTGGCCGAGATCGCCTCGACGAAGAAAGCCCCGCGCGACACCCTGATCGCCCACTACAAGAACGCCACCGCGGGCGATCCGCTGTCCCTCGAAGCCTGGTCCAAGCTCAAGGACGAGTACGTCGAGGCGAACGATACGACGAACATCATCAAGACCTACCAGGAAATGCTCCGGGTCGCCCCGACCAACCAGCAGCTCCGCGACCAGGCGTTCCGGGTCTTCCTGCAGATGGGCAAGCCCGAGGCCGCCAAGGTCGTCGCCGAAGAGGGCCTCGCGATCGACGCCAGCAACGCGGAGCTGTGGGACCTCAAGAGCAACGCCTGCCTCTTCCTCGAGGACTTCACGTGCGCGGTGGACGCCCTCGAGCAGGCCTTCTCGGTCGACTCGGCGCGCGCCGACTCGCTCTTCTACAACAAGATCAGCGTGGCTGCGACCCAGCGCCCCGACACGGCGCGGCTCCTCAAGTGGGCCCAGCTCGGCGCAAAGAAGTATCCGACCAGCGCCACCATGCTCGATCACCTCGTGACGGCCTACAGCTACGCGGGCCCGGTCGACAGCTCGATCTCGGCGGTCAAGCGACTCTACGCGGTGGACTCGAGCGACATGCGTCCCGCGCTCAAGGTGGTCCAGCAGCTCGCCGCCGAGAAGCGGTGGGCCGATGTCGACACGATGGGCGCGTATGTCGAACGCCTCGGCGACGCCGAGATGAAGCAGAACTACGCCCTGCTGTTGGTGAACGGCGCGCTCGCCAAGCTGCAGCAGGCCGACAGCCAGGACCTCGAAGGCGCGGCCACCATGGCGCGGAAGGCGGTCGGACTGTCGGTACCGGGCGGCCGTGTCGCGCTCAATGCGAACTACATCCTCGGTCTTGCGACGGTGCTGCAGCTGCCCAAGCTCGACCAGCCGATCATGGATTCCAAGTCGTGCGAAATGGCGCAGAAGGCACAGAAGCTCCGGGATGAAGCCGAGGCCGCCATCACAATCGGCGCGCCGGCCATTACGGATCAGAACGCCCCCCAGCGCTACCTGCAGATAGCGACAGGCTTCAAGCCCCGAATCGAGTCGCAGATCAAGGCGTTCTGCAAATGACGAAACGGCGGGAGGTCGGGAGGACTTTTCCTCCCGCCTTCACGTCCTCTCGCGCCCTACCAGCAAGGGTGCCCGGTGATTAAGTTGCGTGGCTCTCGGGGGCTGTAGCTCAGCTTGGTTAGAGTGCCGCACTGTCACTGCGGAGGTCGCGGGTTCGAGCCCCGTCAGCCCCGCTCCCAGCGCCCCGCCGGAATCCGGCGGGGCGGTTTTCTTTTCAGGCGGACCGACGGACAGGCGGGCTGACGGACAGTGTTTCACCATCCAGTGCTGCTGTCTGAGATTCTGGCCCTCGGCGAGGGAGCGACTCGCGTCGTCGATGGCACGCTGGGCGACGGCGGCCACTCGGCTGGGTTCATCGCCGCCGGTGCTTCGGTCCTGGGGATCGATCGTGATCCCGAGGCGATTCGCCGGGCCACGGAACGCGTCGGATCGGAACGGCTGACCACGGTCCAGGGAAGCACCTTCGACGCCGACGTCCTCGAGCGCGTCCGGGGGTTCCATCCCGACCTCATCCTGCTCGATCTCGGCGTCTCCTCGCGGCAGCTCGACGACGACGCGCTCGGGTTCTCGTTCCGGCCGGGCGCCGCGCTCGACATGCGGATGAGCGGAGAGGGGAGCACCGCCGCGGAGATCCTCAACGAATGGCCCGTGGAAGACCTCGCCACCGTCTTCGGGGACTGGGGCGACGAACGGAAGGCGCGTCCTCTCGCCCGCGAAGTGGCGCGGCGCCGCTCACGGGTGCCGATGGCGGTGAGCGATGACCTCGTCAACGCGATCCGGTCCGTCCTCGGTCCCCGGAGCGGCCCCCCCGACTTCGCGCGGATCTTCCAGGCCCTTCGCATCGCGGTGAATGGCGAGCTCGATGGACTCGCGGAGGCGCTTCCGGCACTTCGCGACGCGCTGGTCACCGAAGGTCGGCTGCTCGTCATCAGTTATCATTCGGGAGAAGACCGGATCGTGAAGCATGCGTTCCAGGAATGGGCCAAGAGCTGTATCTGTCCCCCCGAGCTTCCGCTCTGCCGCTGTCGGGGACGGGCGCTCGGCATCCTCGAGCCACGCAAGCCGGTCCGCGCCAGCGAAACCGAAGTGAACGCCAATCCCAGGGCGCGAAGCGCCACGCTGCGAGGTTTCCGAACCGCTCGATGAAGATGCGTGGCCGTGTCTGGCTCGGGCTCTGGCTGCTCCTGTTCCTCGCCGTCGCGGTCGCGGTGACCGCGCGGCAGCGGGCCGCGCTGGCCACCGCGGCGCGGCTCAACGAGCTCCGCGAAGCACGGGACGCGCTGGAAGCGGAGCAGGCCGAGTATCTCCGCCGCATTCGCGAAGGCTCGAGTCGGAAGGTGCTGGTGCCTCGCGCGGAAAGCCGACTCGACCTTCGCCTCCCGAGCGACAGCGATTACGTGACCCTTTCCGTTCCCCGTCCGGGGACCCGACCTGACTGAGCGATGGCCAATCCGGCGACCCGGATTTCCTTCCTGCAGTTCATGTTCTTCGCCGGGCTGGGCGCCGTCGTGGTGCGCTCGGCCCAGCTCCAGCTCTTCGAGGGGGGGAAGTGGTCGAAGGAAGCGGCGCGGACCCGGACCGCGACACGGTCCCTCGCGCCGCGGCGAGGAACGATCTACGACCGGAACGGGACTCCGCTCGCCGTCTCGCAGGAGTTCTACCGGATCGGCGTTGCGGCCTGGGAAGTTCCTTCCCGCCAGCGGGATCGAGTAGCCTCGCTCCTGGTGCGTGAGCTCGACTTCAACCCGGGCGAGGTGAAAACCAGTTTCCGCCGGGCACGCCCCAAGGAGGACTACCTCTACCGCTACACCCCGGCGAGCGCGAGCGACGTCGAGGAGCTCCGCGACATTCGGGGCGTGCATCTCGACCGGATCTACCGCCGCGCGTATCCGTCCGGGGGCGTGGCCCTCGGGATCCTTGGCAACATCGTTCCCGATTCCGCGCGCGGTCAGACCGGCCTGGAACGGGCCCTCGATTCGCTGCTCAAGGGCGTTCCCGGCGAAGCGACCTTCCTGCGGGACCGGAGCGGGCGCGAGTATGAGTCACCCGACCGGCTGATTCGCTCGCCGGTGGCGGGACACGATGTGTTGCTGACACTCGACTCCGAGCTCCAGGGCATCGCCGAGGCCGGGCTCGCCGAGACGCTGGAAAAACAGGAAGCGGCCGCCGGAGACGTGGTGCTGCTCGACCCGCGGACGGGCGAAGTCCTCGCCATGGCGACGCAGGTGCGCCGTGCCGAGGGAGCGAAGAAGGCGGGCGCGTGGATCCCCGCCGAGCCAGGCTCGACGATCAAGCCGTTCGCCGCGGCCGCGCTGCTGCAGCTCCATCGCGCCAAGGCAACCGACAGCGTCTTTGCGGAGAACGGGGAGTGGCACCTCCCCAAGCGTTCGAAGCCGATCAAGGACACCCATCCGCACGCCGGCTTCCTCACGCTGGCCCGGGCGATCCAGGTCTCGAGCAATATCGGAGCGGCAAAGTTCACACTCCGGCTGTCTCCGGAAGAGCACTATGACATCCTGCGGGACTTCGGGTATGGAACTCCGACCGGGATCGAAGTGCCCGGCGAGTCGCCCGGGATCCTCAAGAAGCCCAATCGGTGGCAGCCCGACAACACCCAGCCGAGCATGGCCCAGGGCTACGAGATCGAGGTGACCCCGCTGCAGATGGCTGCCGCCTACTCCGCGCTCGCGCACGACGGACTGCTGCCGTCGATTACGCTGATTCGCGAGATCCGGGATCCGGATGGGCAGGTGGTCTACCGTCATGAGCCCTCGCCGGTGCGCCGGGTGGTGACGCCGGAGGTCGCCGCCGAGGTGCGCGGGTTCCTGAGCCTGGCCGCGGGCGAGGGCGGCACCGGCTCCAAGGCCCAGCTCGATCGCTACAAGGTCATCGGAAAGACCGGCACCGCGCGCAACGTCGTTGGGCGCCGCTACACCAATTCCTATACCGCATCCTTCGCGGGACTCTTTCCGGCCGAGGACCCGCTGCTCGTGGCCGTCGTGCGCATCGTGGATCCGGAAGGGGGCGCCTACTATGGCGGCGAGGTCGCCGCGCCGCTCATGAGACGCATGCTGCAGGACGCGCTCGCAGCGCGGCGGGGCGCGATCGATCGTACCCGTTTCGCCGAACGGGTTGCCGCGGCGCCCGGTGGTCAAAAGATGGATGATCGTCCCGCCTCGCCAGTCGAGATCGCGGTGCCGGTTCGAACCGTCCCGCCGCCAGCGCCCGCACTCCTCGAAATTCCCAATGTCGCCGGGGTCTCGGTGCGGCAAGCCGCACTGGCGCTGCACCGGCGCGGATTCAGGGTGCAGGCTGGAGGAACCGGATCCGTCCAAGGCACGAGTCCCGCCGCCGGAGACAGCGCGCGCGCCGGAAGCGTCGTGATCCTGAAAACATCTGGCGATCCGGCGATCAAGCGATCTGGCGAATGACGGAACTCGAAGCTGTACTCGAAGCGCTGTCGCGTGCTGGACTGCTGTCCGCCCGCCTGCCCGGCCGCCCGTCTGCCCGCCACATCACCAGCGACAGTCGGGCCGTCACTGAGGGCACCCTGTTCGTCGCGGTTCCCGGTACCCAGGTCGATGGGCACAACTTCGTGGAGGATGCCGCGAAGCGTGGGGCCACGCTCGCGATCGTCGAGCGTCACGTCACCGAGCGCGTCCCGGAAGTCCTGGTGCGGGACGCGAAGCGGGCCGCGATCGTCGCCGCGCGCGCGTGGTATGGCAACCCGACCGACCGGATGCGGCTGGTCGGCATCACCGGCACCAACGGCAAGACGACGACGACGGCGCTGGTCCGTCACCTGCTCAATGGCGACGGCAGCGCGGGCAGCATCGGAACGCTGGGCGCGTTCGATGGAAAGGGCGGGGAAGTCTCCTCGACCGCGGGATCGCTCACGACACCGGGACCGGTCGACCTGCAGGGCACTTTCGCCGCGCTGGCCGCGCGCGGGGTGCGCGAGGTCGCGATGGAGGCTTCGTCGCACAGCCTCGACCAGGGGCGGCTCGACGGGCTGACCTATTCCGCCGCCGCGTTCACCAACGTCACACGCGATCACCTGGATTACCACGGCACGATGGAGCAGTACCTGGCCGCGAAGCTGCGCCTGCTCGACCTGCTCGCGCCGGGTGCGGTCGCCGCGGTGAACCAGGATGATCGCGCGTGGGACGTGATCCCGCGTGGCGGGTCGGTGCTCACCTTCGGGCTCGATCCTTCCGCCGACCTGCACGCCGAGACACCAATCCTTGGCGCTGAAGGAAGCCGGTTCGTCCTGGTGGGTCGCTACGGCCGGGGCCGGGTGGAGCTGCCGTTGCCGGGCAACTTCAACATCGCGAATGCGCTCGCGGCAGCCGCATGCGGTCTGGGCATGGGCCTTTCCCTCGACTACGTTGCGGCGCGGCTCGCCACCGCGCCGCAGGTGCCCGGACGCATGGAACGGCTCACGACCTCTCCCTGCGTCGTGCTGCGCGATTACGCTCACACTCCCGACGCGCTGGAACGGGTGCTCGACACGTTGCGCCCCCTCACGCCGGGCCGGCTTCTCGTGCTCTTTGGCTGCGGCGGCGACCGTGACAAGGGCAAGCGCCCGATCATGGGGCGAATCGCCGCCGAGCGGTCCGACCTGGCGTTCGTGAGCAGCGACAATCCGCGCACCGAGGATCCGGAGCGGATCATCGACGACATCGTCGCGGGAATGGGCGGCGGGAAGTACGTGCGCATCGCTGACCGGCGTGAGGCCATCGCGCGCGCGATCAACGATGCCCGTCCTGGCGATACGCTGCTCCTGGCGGGCAAGGGGCATGAGACCTACCAGATCATTGGTACGGTGAAGCACCCGTTCGACGAGCGGGACATCGTGGCCCGCCTGGTCGCATGACCTTCGCCTGGACCGAACGCGCGGTTCATGAGGCGCTGGAGATTTCCGGTGGCTCGGAGGGGACTGCCTTTTCGGGTATTTCGACCGACACCCGCACCCTGACGCAGGACTCGCTCTTCGTCGCTCTCGCGGGAGAACGATTCGATGCCCATGACTTCCTCGCGGCGGCCGTCACCGCGGGAGCCCGCGCGGCGATCGTTCGGCTCAACACGCCGCCGGTTCCCGGCCTCCGGCTCATCGAGGTCCCCGACACCCTTCGCGCCTACGGCATGCTGGCGCGGGCGCGGCGCCGGCGCATTCCGGGTCCGGTCATCGCGATCACCGGCACCAACGGCAAGACGTCGACCAAGGAGCTGGTGGCGGCGACGCTCCGGACTCGCTGGCGGACTCACGCGACGCGGGCAAACCTCAACAACCTGGTTGGCGTTCCCCAGACCATCCTCGAGAGCGCCGAAGGGACCGAGGCGCTCGTCGTCGAAGCCGGCGCGAGCCTGCCGGGCGAAATCGCGCGCTATCGTTCGATCATCGAGCCGTCGATCTCGGTCATCACCAACACGTCGGCCGGGCATGTCGAAGGATTCGGCTCGGTCGAGGCAGTGATGGCGGAAAAGCTGGAGCTGGTGCGCCAGGTCCCCGTTGCCTTCGTGGGGACGAATCCACCCTCGCTCGCCGAGCGCAGCCGGGCTCTGGGGGCCGCGAAAGTGGCGACGGTCGGACTCGCCAAGGCGGACCTGGTCCCGGACAAGCTCGAGATGGGTGCCGACGGTCGCCCGACCCTCACCGTGGACGGTCGCACCTTCACGGTCCCGCTGCTGGGCGCCCATCAGGCGGCCAACGCCCTGTTTGCCTGGGCGATAGCGCGCGAGCTTGGCCTCGACCTGGACGCCTGCGCTCGCGCTCTCGCCGAGGTGCGACTTCCCGGAGGACGGGGCGAGGTGATCCAGGCCGGCAGGCTGACGATTGTCAACGACAGCTACAATGCCAATCCCGCTTCTTTCCGGACCGTGATCGAAGTCGCGCGGAACATGCGCGCGGGGCGGAGGCTCGTTTTCGTGGCGGGGACCATGCGCGAGCTGGGCGATGCGTCCGACCGGGAGCATCACCTCATCGCCGAAGCGATCGTCGGACTGAAGCCGGACCTGGTCGCGGTAGTGGGAGAGTTCGTGCGGGCGGTGGCGCCCTGGGTTAGCATGCTGGGCAACCGGCTGATCACCTCGGAGGACGCCCCATCGCTGGCTCCGGTGCTGGCGTCCCGTCTCCAGGGCGATGAACTCGTGATTCTCAAGGCATCCCGTGGCG
>DATEOL010000048.1:0-23923 GCA_035274025.1 Gemmatimonadales bacterium
TCTCGAAAACCGGTATACCGGCAACGGTATCGTGGGTTCGAATCCCACCCTGTCCGTTCTCTCCCCTACTGCGGCTTCAGGTTCCCCCGCAGCCGCGCCAGGTCGAGCAGCGGCGTCCCGCCCTCCGTCGGCACCAGCACCACGAGGTTGTTCGATTGCCGCATATCGTGCAGCACTTCGAGGTACTGCTTCATCAGCGCCTCGGGCGTGAGCGTCAGGTTGAGGAGCTTCTGCTGCTCCGATTGCAGCCGCGCGACTTCGACCCGGTGGCGCTCGGTTTCGATCTGCTGCTCCTGGGCAATCTTGTTGTTGATCGCCTGGACCACCTGGGCCGGGGGCTCCAGGTTCCGGAGGAAGAATGCGGTGACCTCGGCGATCTTGAACTGTTCGCCGCCGCCGCGCGGCTGGGTAATGAGCGCGCTGTCCACCTCGGCCTGCATCGTCGAGGCGATTTCATTTCTCCGCGCAATGTCGTTGATCGAGAATTTCACCATCCCGTCCCGCACGCCGTTCCGGATCGCGTTGAGGACGACGGCGTGGATCTGCTCCTGGGTGCCGATTTCGATGAAGATCCGGGGCGCCGTCATCGGGTCGATCTGCCAACGAAGGGCGATGTCGACCTGCATGCCCATCTGCTCACTCGAGAGCGCGGGCATCGCTTCTGACTCTGCGCCGCTTTGAGGATACTGCTCCTCGCGCGTCGAATAGCGCTCGACCTGCGACCAGGGCGGCACGAACCGGATCCCGGAGAGCAGGGGCGCCGGCGAGACCTTGCCGAAGGCATGCTGCACCCCGACCTGACCGGGGTCGATGATCACCACGCTCGAGCCCAGCAGCGAAAATGCACCGAGCAGAAGGAACACGATTCCAACGAGTCCAACCATGCTGGCGGAGATTTTTCCGGTCTGGTGCCGGGTCGCACGAATGGCGAGCCCGATGAAGATCAGGATGATGCCGAACACCAGTTTTGTCACGATTGGGGAGCCCGTAGGAGATGGAAGAAGAATAACAATTGGTTGGTACCGTTGGGGTGGTTCGGGCGGTTGGGGCGGTTCGAGAAGCGAGATTGATTCAACCGTCTCAAGCTTCGTAACCGGCTCAACCGCCTCAGCCGCCCTGACCGCCAGATTTGACAAGTCCCCCCTCCACATCTAATACTGTCCCGACAGCGAAGGGCCGACGCCCTTCGCTTGCGTTTTTCGGATACGCAACGCGTAGGACTGGTTAACGCTCGACGCGCAACCACGTTAGATCGGAGCACATGGCAACACTGGTCATCGTCGAATCGCCCACCAAGGCGCGTACCATCCGGGGTTTTCTCCCCCGCGGATACCGCGTCGAGGCCTCCATGGGCCACATCCGGGATCTCCCCGATGGCGCCAAGGATGTGCCCCCCAAGTACAAGGGACAGGAGTGGGCCCGGCTCGGCGTAAACGTCGACCAGGATTTCGAGCCGTTGTATGTCGTCCCGGCCGAAAAGAAAAAGGTCGTCAAGGAGCTGAAGGACGCCCTCAAGGACGTCGATGAGCTGATCCTCGCGACCGACGAGGACCGCGAAGGGGAAAGCATTTCCTGGCACCTCGTCGAGGTGCTGTCCCCCAAGGTCCCGATCAAGCGAATGGTCTTCCACGAAATCACCAAGGAAGCGATCCGGGACGCGCTCGACGCGACCCGCGTGGTGGATGACCAGCTCGTTCGGGCGCAGGAGACCCGGCGGATTCTCGACCGGCTGGTGGGTTACACGCTCTCGCCGCTCCTCTGGAAGAAGATCGCGTGGGGACTCTCCGCGGGTCGCGTCCAGTCAGTCGCGGTACGACTGCTGGTGCAGCGCGAGCGGGAGCGGCGGGCCTTCCGGGCCGGCACGTGGTGGGATCTCAAGGCCGGTCTCCGTCATGAAGGGCAGGCATTCGAGGCCGTCCTGACCACGCTCAACGGCACGCGGCTCGCCACCGGCAAGGACTTCGGCGAGACGAGCGGCAGGCTCGAGAAGCCGGGCGACGTCGTGCTGCTGGACCAGGCCCGGGCCGAGTCACTCCGTGATCGCCTGCTCACCCGGCCCTGGCGGGTCGCCTCGGTGGAAGAGAAGCCACAGGTTCGCAGGCCCAAGCCACCGTTCACCACATCGACCCTGCAACAGGAGTCGAATCGGAAGCTCCGACTCTCGGCACGCGAGACGATGCGGACGGCACAGAGTCTCTACGAGCGCGGCTTCATCACGTACATGCGCACCGACTCGGTGCACCTGTCGAACCAGGCCGTGACCGCGGCGCGGGAGTGCATCGAGCGACTCTACGGACCGGACTACCTCTCGCCCCAGCCCCGGAATTACAGCAACAAGGGAGCACACACCCAGGAAGCGCACGAAGCCATTCGTCCCGCGGGTTCGCACTTCCGGACCCCGGAGGAAAGCGGACTGGCAGGCATCGAGCGCGACTTGTACGATCTCATCTGGAAACGCACCGTCGCCTGCCAGATGGCCGACGCGCGCATGACGGGCGTGACCGTCATCCTGAATGTCGAGGAGGCGCAGTTCCGGGCTTCAGGTACCCGAATCGACTTCGCCGGCTTTCGACGGGCGTACGTCGAGGGCAGCGACGATCCTGAGGCCGCCCTCGAGGACCAGGAAGTACTCCTGCCCGCGCTCGCCGTCGACGACTCCCCCACCTGCGAAAAGCTCGACGCCGTCTCGCACGTCACCCAGCCGCCGGCGCGATATACCGAGGCCACCCTGGTCAAGGAGCTCGAAGAAGACGGCGTGGGTCGTCCGTCGACCTACGCGAGCGTCATCGGCACCATTCTCGAGCGGGGCTACACGGTAAAGCAGGGGCAGGCGCTGGTGCCGACCTTCACGGCGATTGCCGTGACCCTCCTGCTGGAAAAGCACTTCCCGCACCTGGTCGACATCAAGTTCACGGCGCGCATGGAGCAGTCGCTGGACGATATCGCGGAGGGGGAAGCCGAGTGGCTGCCTTATCTCCGCGAGTTCTATCTCGGCGACGATGGCCTCCGGCACCAGACCGAGGTCAAGCAAGACTCCATCGATCCCGCGGAGGCACGCAGCATCACGCTGCAGGGCCTCGACGCCACGGTCCGGATCGGACGCTTCGGTCCCTACATCGAGCGGCAGGACAACGGGTCGGCCATTCGCGTGAGCGTTCCCGAAAGCGTCCCGCCGGCAGACCTCGACGGCGAGATCATCGAGACACTGCTGCGGGAAAAGAAGGAAGGACCGACCTCGCTTGGCGAGGATCCGGCGACAGCGCAACCGGTGTACATCCGCACCGGGCAGTATGGGCCCTATGTCCAGCTGGGCGACGTCACCGACGAGCAGCCCAAGCCCAAGCGCATGTCACTGCCGCGCGGGGTGAAGCCCGAAGACGTGACGCTCGAGCTTGCGCTTGGCCTGCTGGCGCTGCCGCGCCCCTTGGGCGTCCATCCCGAAACCGGCGCCAAGGTGCTCGCCGGTCTGGGCCGGTTCGGACCCTACATCGTGCACGACCAGGGGAAAGAAGGGAAGGATTACCGCTCCATCAAGGGCGAAGACCACGTCCTCACCATCACCCTCGCCCGCGCGCTCGAGATGCTGGCGCAGCCGAAGCAGGGGAGAGGACGCCGCGCAGAGCCCAAGCCGATGCGCGAGCTGGGACCGCATCCGGATGACCAGGCCGTGATCAATCTCTATGACGGCCGCTATGGTCCGTATGTGAAGCACGGCGACGTGAGCGCGTCGATCCCGCGGGGACAGGATCCGGCAACGGTCACCCTCGCGCAGGCGGTGGAGCTGATCGCCGTGCGTGCCGCGATGGGCGGAGGAAAGAAGAAGAAGAAGACGAAGTCGGCCCCTCGAAAGGCCAGCGCTGTGGCGGAGGCCGTGACGGAGCCGAAGGCGGCGAAGCCGAAGGCCGGGAAAAAGCCCCGAAAATCAAAGAAGGCCGAAGCGCAGACGTAGCGGGGAGCTACGTTCTTCGACCCCCTTCGATACTTCCCGAAGCTGCGACCTCCCGCGGTTTACTGCGCGGCGATCGCGCGCACCGCCTCCTTCGCGTCCTCCTCACGCACCAGGGTCAGTACCCCTGCCGGCTGGTTCTGCCACTGGATCTGCGCGACCGCCAGCAGCTGCACCAGCACCTGCTTGCGTGCGTTCGCCTCGCGCAGCCGGTCCTGCATGATTTGAATGTCCGCATCCAGCTCGGCGATTTCGGTGGGCGCATGATCGAGCACCACCTGGATGGTGTTCACCATTCGCTCGAGCCGGGCTGATGATTTGGGCATCGTCATAACGTTCTCCTTGAGTCTCCCCGACACCACATGAATGTGCGACTGCTTACAGGTGTCTACCCCGTGGGCAGTGGCTAGTTTCATGCCCCCTGTTTGCTCATACGGAGCAACAGGTTGGGGGAGGGGTGTTGATGTAGTCCGGCAGGTGGGATGTGGTGAATGCGAGACGGAGGCAGGTCGGTTTTCGGTCACGGACAGGGAGGGATTCGAACCCTCGATACGCTTTGGGGCGTATACACGCTTTCCAGGCGTGCCTCTTAAACCACTCGAGCACCTGTCCTTGCGGCGGGGAAAATGTAGGCGGGCGACTGGCTATGGGCTACGGGCGAGAACCGATTCTGCCTGTCCGGCGTTATTCTAAGACCACGCCTCCAAGGGCATCCTATGCTGATCGGTCGTCCGGACGACATTTCCAGCTCTGAAATCACCGACGAGTCCCTGTATTGGACGCGGCGCGAATGGTTGGCGGCCGCCGGAATCGGAATGGCGGCGTTCCTGCCCGGCCGTCCGCTCGTCCGCCTGTCCGCTTCCCAGGAGCTGGTGCCCAACAAGTGGGAAGAGGTCACCGGATACAACAACTTCTACGAGTTCGGGACCGGCAAGGAAGACCCCGCCGAGAACGCCACGGCGTTCAAGACCCGACCCTGGACCATTGCGGTAGACGGCGAGGTCGCGAAGCCGGGGACGTTCGATGTCGAGTCGCTCTTCAAGGGACTCACCGCGGAGGAACGGGTGTACCGGTTCCGCTGCGTCGAAGCGTGGAGCATGGTCGTGCCCTGGAACGGATATCCGCTTCGCGATGTCATCAAGCGGTTGAATCCCACCTCGAAGGCCAGGTACGTCGAGTTCACCACGCTGCTCGACCCGAAGCAGATGCCGGGCCAGCGCTATGACGTTCTCGAGTGGCCTTACGTCGAAGCGCTTCGGCTCGACGAGGCGATGAATCCACTCGCGCTGCTCGTCACCGGCGTCTATGGAAAGCCGCTCCCCAACCAGAATGGCGCGCCGGTCCGCCTCATCACGCCATGGAAGTACGGCTTCAAGGGCGGCAAGTCGATCGTTCGGATCCGGTTCACGGAGCAGCAGCCGAAGACGACCTGGAACATCGCGGCGCCGCATGAGTACGGCTTCTATGCCAACGTGAATCCCGAAGTCGACCACCCGCGCTGGAGTCAGGCAACGGAGCGGCGACTCGGCAAGCTGATCCGCCAGAAGACCCTGATGTTCAACGGGTATGCCGATCAGGTCGCGAGCCTGTACACCGGGATGGACCTTCGACGGAACTACTAGTCGCCAGGCGCGAGTCACGAGTCGCGAGAGTGACCATCCCGCGCATCAAGGGGCTGGTATGGCTGGCGGCGCTCGCGCCGCTGGGCGTGCTCGTCTGGCAGGGCCTTCATGACGACCTGACGGCCGACCCGGTCAAGTACATCACCCACTTCACCGGGCGTACCGCCCTCATCATCCTCTTCATAACCCTGTGCATCACCCCGATCCGGCGGGTGACCGGCTGGAACGGGATCGTGAGGCTCCGCCGCCTGGTGGGCCTCTTTTCCTTTTTCTATGCCGTCATTCATCTCCTTATCTATCTGGCGTTCGACCGGGGGTTCGTCTTTACCGAGCTGGGGAAGGACATTGCAAAGCGGCCCTACATCACCATCGGGTTCACCGCGTGGCTGATGCTGCTGGCGCTGGCCGTCACGTCCCCTCAGGCCGTGCTGCGCAAGATGGGTGGGAAACGGTGGCGGGCCCTCCATCGTCTCGTCTATGTGGTTCCGGTCCTGGGGGTGATCCATTTCACCTGGGCCCAGAAAAAAGACATCCACCTTCCCCTGATGTATGCGGCGGTACTGGGGGGGATCTACGCGATCCGGCTGGCGATGTGGGCCAGGAATCGCATCGGTTTTGGACAACCGGCGGGGGAACCGGTAAATTAGGTACCCATAATGTTGCGTTCTCGGTTTGCCTCCCTCCTCCTGCTCCTGGCCTCTCCGGCCGTGGGGGGGACCGCGCTGCCGATCGCGCATCCGTGCCCGGTCGACGCACCCTGGCTCGCCCAGCATGAGACCGGTCATGATGAGCACGCCGGTCACCACGGGCAGTCCCAGGCCCCCACTGACCAGCCGTCCTCGCACAGCTGTACCTGCCCGGGCGCCTGCACCGTCGGGTTCGGTCTTTCGGTTCCGTCGCCCGCGGGCACGATCACGCTTCCCGGGGCACCGGTCCGGACCCTTCCCGCGTCCGTCGAGCACTCCGCTCCGTGGACCCGTTCGGCACTCGATCGACTCCCTCCGAGCACCGCACCTCCCATCGCGTAACGCGCGGCGCTGAGCCGCACGTTCCCGGACTCTCATGGACGGCGCCTCGCCGTCTCAACGCGATTTTTGGGAGATGGACTCACATGCGATGGACGTTACTGGCACCCGTGCTGTTGCCCGGGTTGCTGATGGCCCAGGAGGGAACCGTCGAAGGGCGGGTCACCGCCGCGGGTGAGCCCGTGGCGGGCGCGGCAGTTTCTGTTGCCGGCACGACGCTTCGCGGGTTGACTGCCGCGGATGGTCAGTACCGGATCGTCTCGGTGCCGGCAGGTTCTCACGTGCTCCGCGTGCGGGCCGTGGGTCACACCCCGCGCGATATCACGATCACCATCGGGACCATCGGGCCGATCCGCGCCGACGTGACGCTCGAGCCCGCGCCGGTGGTGCTGAGCGAGATGGTGGTGAGCGCGAGCCGGGAGGCCCAGCGCAAGACCGAGACCGCGGCGAGTGTCGGCATCGTCGACGGCGGCGCGATCGCGGCCTCCCGTCCGCATCATCCCGGCGACGTGGTCTCCCGCGTCCCGGGCGCATGGGTGGCCAACCTCGGCGGCGAAGGTCACTTCACCGCGATCCGTCAGCCCATCACGACCAAGCCGGTATACGCCTTCCTCGAGGACGGCGTCCCGATCCGCTCGACCGGCTTCTTCAATCACAACGGACTCTACGAGATCAATATTCCGCAGGCCGACCGGGTGGAGATCATCAAGGGACCCGGGACGGCCATCTACGGCAGTGATGCGGTGGGCGGCGTCGTGAACGCGTTCACCCGCGATCCGTCGGTGCGACCCGAAGCCTCGGGCTTTGTCGAGGGCGGCGGCTACGGCTATGTCCGGAGCCTTCTTACGGGATCGGGCAAGTTTGGCGACGCGGGCGTTCGCGCCGACCTCAACCTCACGCGCTCGGACGGCTGGCGGAATGATGCCCCTTACTCGCGCCAGAGCTCGACGCTGCGGTGGGACCAGGCCGTGAGCCCGCACTCCTCGCTCAAGACCATCGTGGCGTTCTCCCACATCGACCAGCCGTCGGACGGTGGGTCGGACCTGACCCGCGCGGACTATGAGACCGGGCCCGAGACCAACTACACCCCGATCACCTACCGGCGGGTGTGGGCGTTCCGCGCCTCCAGCGCCTGGGAGCATCGGTCCGATCTCTCGCTGCTCGGAGCGACGGGCTACGTCCGCTACAACGAGCTCGACCTGATGCCCTCGTGGCAGCTCTCCTTCGACCCCCAGATCTGGGCGAGCAAGAACACCTCCGCCGGGCTGATGACGCGCTATCGCCGCACCCTGCCGTCGCTGAAAACGAACGTCGCGATCGGCGCGGACTTCGAGTACAGCCCGGGCAGCCGGATGGAGCAGGAGATCGTCCCGCACAGGACGGGCGACATCTACGACAGCTACTCCCTCGGCCACGTGCAGTATGACTACGACGTCTCCTTCTGGCAGGCGACGCCCTACGCGCAGGCGGATATCAATCCGTTCGACCGCGTGCACCTGAGTGCGGGGCTGCGCGCCGATTTCGTGGGCTACGACTACAGCAACAATCTCAGCGAGCTCGATACCGGCACCCACCGCCGGCCCGCCAACACCGACGTGTCCTTCAATGCGCTGAGCCCGAAGCTCGGGCTCACCGTCGACGTGGCCGAAGGACTCAACGTCTTCGCCTCCTATCGCGCGGCCTTCCGGGTACCGGCGGAAAGCCAACTCTTCCGGCAGGGCGCCGCGGAGAACACGGTGGACCTGAAGCCGGTGAAGGCCGACAACTTCGAGATCGGGGCCCGAGCCGGCCTCGGGTCGGTGCTCAGCGTGGAAGCCTCGGCCTACCAGCTCGACATCGAGGACGACATCCTGACGTTCTTCGATCCCACCAGCGGCCTGCGCCTCGCGTCGAACGCCGGCCAGACAAAGCATCGCGGCGTCGAGCTCGGTGTCGTGGTGACGCCCGTTGCCGGCGTGCGCGTGGACGGGTCCTGGACCTGGGCCAGGCACACGTATGAGGAGTGGAAGCCGAGCGCCACGACGGACTACAGCGGGCAGGAGATCGAGATGGCGCCGCGCCAGCTCGGACGGGCGGCGGTCACCGTCTCGCCCCGCTTCTTCAACGGCGGATCGATGACCGGCGAATGGATCCATCACGGCGGCTACTGGCAGAATCCCGAGAACACGGCCCGGTACAGCGGCCACGATCTGGGCAACATCTTCGGCAACTTCCCGGTTGGACTCGGCCTCGAGGTTTCAGCGCGAGTGAACAACATCTTCGACCAACGCTTCGCGGAAACGTCGTCGTACAACGCGTTCCAGGGCGAGCGTCTCCGTCCGGGCCAGCCGCGGACGGTGTATGTGGGCCTCCAGTACGCATGGAAGGCACGATGAGAATCAACTATTCGATCCTGATGGCTGGCCTCGCCGGCTGTGCATCCGCGGCGGGGGACACCGGGGCGGGTGCCCCGTCGTTCGGGCCGGAGGAAGTCCTCTCCTCCGCGACGGTAAATGGCGCCACACCGATGGTGCTGGTGACGCCTCGCGGGGAGCGCGTGATCTCGTGGGTGGCCGAGCCCGACTCGGCCACTCCGTCGCGCCTCTTCGTCTCGGTGAGCGGCGGATCGAGCGGCGAGCCGGTCACTGGGAGTCTGGCCGATCCCCTCGGTGGAGTCGAGCCGCACGGCGAGTCACCGCCGCAGCTCGCGGCGAGTGGCGATGGCGCGATCTACGCGCTGTACACGGTCGGCAAGGAAGTCCCCGGGCAGCGGTTCCCGTCCAGCGCGCTCCGCTTCGCGCGGACCGAGGACGGAGGACGCACCTGGTCGGAGCCCGTCAGCGTCAATGAGGGTGAGACCTTCGGCTCCCACAACTTCCACTCGCTGCTCGCGGCTCCGGGCGGCGTGGTGTACGCGTCGTGGCTGTCGTCGGTGAAGGGGACCTCCGGCGTCTGGATCCGTCGTTCGGATGACGGCGGCCGCACCTGGGGACCGAGCCAGGGCGTCCACCTGGAACCGACCTGCCCGTGTTGCCGCACGGCGCTCGCCGCGGGACCCGATGGCTCGCTGTACGCGGCGTGGCGGAAGATCTTCCCGGGCGACATTAGGGACATCGTCGTGGCGCGTTCGACCGACGGCGGAAAAACCTGGAGCACGCCGGTCCGTCCGCGCGAAGACGACTGGGAATTCCCCGGTTGTCCGCACGCGGGACCCTCGCTCAAGGTCGGCTCCGATGGATCGGTGCACATCGCGTGGTGGACCGGCAAGAGTGGGGAAGCCGGTGTGTACTACGCGCGCTCCGACGATGGCGCGCAGTCCTTCACCGCCACGCCGATCGCGACCGGCGCCAGGAGCAATCCGGCCCACGTGCAGCTCGCCCTCCTGACCGGCAGGCGCGTCGCGGTGGCGTGGGACGATGGCCAGTCGGACACCCCCGGGATCCTCCTTCGGGTGGGCGAAGGGCAGGCCTTCGGGAAGAGCAGCAGGCTTTCCACGGCGGGCGTCGCCGCGACGTTCCCGGTGCTCGGGGCTTCGGGCGACTCGCTGTTCATCGCCTGGAGCCAGGTGGGGGAGGCGGCGCATCGCGCGGCGATGGCGGCGAAGGCCGACATGAGCGACCCCAAGGCAATCATGCGATTGCCGCGGGTGGGGCAGGCTGAGATCATGGGAAGGCAGGGCGCCGCGGACTGAATCGTCACGGCCCTGCGGGGCCATGACATGTCTGAAGAACTCGAATCGGGCGCGCTCCGGCTGCACTCGGGCGCGCCGTGGTGGCTGCTGCAGAACGGGCTCGCGGAGCTGTCCGCTCCGATCCGTGGCCCCGTCGACGTCGCGATCGTGGGCGCGGGGGTCACCGGCGCGCTGGTCGCGGACTCGCTCTCCTCCGAAGGCGCGCGCGTCGCCCTGATCGATCGTCGCACGCCGGGCACCGGCAGCACCTCGGTCAGCACCGGTCTCCTCCAGTACGAAATCGACACGCCGCTCTCCACCCTGGTCGACCAGATCGGCGCGACCGAGGCGGTCGAAGCATACCGATGGTCCTGGGATTCGATCGATCGCATCGAGTCGATTGCGGCCTGCCTGCCTGACGCCGCGGGTTTCGAGCGGAAGCCCAGCCTCTATCTCGCCAGCCGGCGGCGCGCCCTGGGGGAGCTGGACCGGGAACAGGAGATTCGCGAGCTCCACGGTTTCGTCTCGGAGCGATTGACCAGATCTGACGTCCTCGACCGGTACGGGATCCTCAGCCGGGGCGCGCTCCAGACCTCGCAGTCAGGTCAGGTGGATCCCGTCCTGCTCACCCGCGGCCTTCTCGCCCGCGCGATCGGCCGGGGGGCGGCGCTGCTGGCGAACACCGCCGTTCATGACATTCGCCACGGCGCCGGACGCTTCGTGCTCGACACCAGTCGGGGTGAGGTCACGGCCGGTCAGGTCGTCTTTGCGATGGGCTACGAGATGCCGCCGCGAATGTTGCCGGACCTCGTCAAGCTGCACAGCACCTTCGCGCTGGTGACGGAACCCGCGGAGGACCTCGGCCGGTGGGGCGGACGATGCCTGCTGTGGGAGACCAACCGGCCCTACACCTACCTTCGCACCACCAGGGACGGCAGGATCATCTGTGGTGGCGAAGACCTTCCCTTCAAGAATCCGGACGCCCGCGACGCACTGGTGGCGCCGCGGGCGCGTCGGCTCGAGAAACGCCTGTCGAAGCTCCTGCCCGGCATGGGGCTGAGGACTGCGTTCACCTGGAGTGGCACGTTCGCGGAAACCAGAGACGGCCTGCCGCTGATCGGGCCAAGCAGTGAGCTTCACGGTGCCTTTGTCGCCCTCGGCTACGGCGGCAACGGAATCACCTTTGGCATCATTGCAGCCGACATACTGTGCTGCCTCCTGCGGGGACAGGCTCCACCGCGGGAGATCCGGATGTTCGACCCAGCCCGATGACTCGGACCCGTTCCGGCGATCAATGCATCACGCTCACGGGCGTGAGGGTCGCGAGTGCACTGACCCGTCCCGCGACTGCCGGCGCTTCGCTGCGTTGCTGCAGCACCCGGCCCATGAGATGCTCGATGCCTTCCCACGTCGATTCCCAGGAAAGCGCCCTCAGGTAGCGATCAACCGTCGTGAGCCATTCGGCGCTCTGGCCGCGAAGCGCCGCGTCGATCGCCGCAGCGATTCCCTCCACGGAGTCCGCGACCTTCACCAGCCCGCTCGCGCCGTAGGGGTGCAGCACGTCGTGAACCGAGGTAGACACGACGGTGCGGCCCGCGGCCAGGAATTCGGGGATCTGGGGAGGACTCGTGAAGCGCGTCGAGTCGTTGCGCACGAAGGGCAGCAGGGCCGCGGACCAGCCACTGATATAGTCCGGCAGGTCGCCATATGCCCGGCTGCCGAGCCAGTGCACGTTGGCGTGGGAGACCACGCGTTCGCGACCACCACGCTCCACCGGCCCCAGCATTACGAACTGCACCTGCGGCATGCGCACGGCCAGGGCGTCGAGGAGCTCGAAATCGATTCGCTCGTCCACGGTACCCCAGAATCCGATCCGGGGTCCGGGAATCTTCGCCTGATCCGTGGGTTCCCGGTGCCGGTTTCGCGCGCGGCTGAAATGCTCCACGTCCACCGCGTGGGGAAACAGGTAGGTCCGCGGGTGCAGGTTTCTCAGCGCTTGGAAGGCGCTCGAGCCCGAGGTCAGCAGCAGGTCGGCCCTCGCGAGCGTTGCCGTTGCCGCCTGCATCGGGTCGCGGAGATCACAGATCAGGGGGAATGCCAGGTCCGATGGGACCAGCGGCATGACCCGCGGGCTGTCGATCCACACCATCAACCGCGCGCTGTCCGCTGCGGCGAGGATGGTCCGCAGGGACGTGCGAACGCGCGGCGTCTCGACTCGCCAGGAACGATCGGCAGGCCGGAAGACGCGAACGCGGGAACCTTCCGGTCCGGGAGCAGGCACCAGGGGTGCGTCCTCCGTCAGGTTCGCCGCCTGCTCCAGCACCCGCACTCGATGATGCCGCCCCGCGACGCGCATGAGGTGCTGGAGCCGGCCGACCCTCTCGCCCCAGGTAGAAGGCGAGAGGCAAAGGATGTCGAAGGTCCTCAAGGTGTCTTTCTCGATCCCATCATGCCGAAGATGAACGTCACTGCCGCGATGATCAGGAAGATGATGAACAGGGTCTTGGCGATTCCGGCCGAGGTACTCGCAAGGCCGCCAAAGCCCAGCAGTGCGGCGACGAGAGCAAGCACGAGAAAACCCATGGCCCAGCGTAGCATGGATGTCGTCCTTTCAGTGGATCCGGGCCCACTTGCATGGCTTCAGGGGACCCGAAACAAAAGGCGCGGCCGGGAATCCTTCTCCCATGCCGCGCCCGCAATGCCGAATCACGTTCGTTCGGCCCTCAGGCGACTTCCCGCACGACCTCGCGGGATGCCGTGATGTGGCTTCTAATTAATCCTTTCGTCGCGGGCGCGCAAGCGTGAACCCATGACTCATTCCCAGCCCGTCCTGCTCTTCGCGACCCCTGGGCGGACGACCGGTCGTCGCTTGCGCGAATCCTCGAGTCGTCCCATACTGTGAACGTACGACACAAGCAGATGGCCTGACGGGCGGAGGTTGACGATCCGCCGGTGCGGGCGCGAAACCGGGATACCGGAATCGCGCCCGCGGTGTTTTCTGGCCGTCCCATGGATCGAGGTGCTTGCGCGTGGCACCCGACCGCGCCATGTTCAGTTTCGGGAATGATAGTGGAGCAGGCCTGACGGGTGGACGCAGCTGGTCCCCCAGTGCGGGCGCGAACCGGGACACCGGCGTCGCGCCCGCTTTGTTTTTACTACCTGGAGAAAAACCATGGACTACGACACGGAATCAGCCGCGCTAGCGGTCATTGCGGGTCCCACGAGTCCGGTGGCGATTGCGCTCGCACGACAGCTCTCCGCGTGGCAGTTCGACCTGCTGCTCGTTTCCGCGGACGAGGGACTCGACTGGATGACACGTCTGCTCCAGTCCGAAGGGCGGGCCGCGGAAGGGATCAACGCAGACCTCCGAACCGCGGTGGGCGTCGGTCTGGTGCATGAGGAAATCGTGGGCCGCGGTGAGCAGGTGCAGGTCCTGATCATCGGCAACGGCCTCGCGCTGGCCCGGCGACTGCTCCCCCTCATGATCCGGGCCGATTCCGGTTCGGTCCTGCTGACGGACGATGCCCCGATCGGCCTCGAGCGGGTGCTCGCCGAGCGGCTGCGGGGGACCTCGGTCACCGTGGCCCGCCTCGCGCCGGTGACGGCAGAGACCGATCCCGAGGAATACGCCAGCCGCGCGATCGACACGATGATGGTCGCCGAGGTCCAGGCCCTGAGCCGGGCGCTCTGATCCCGATGTGCGCTTATCCCTTCCGGCAGACCGGGTCCGACACGTTCCTGCTCTCGCCGGCCCACGCCGGCGGACGCCGGGCCGCCGCCCTTCTCAACGAGAAGGCCGCGTTTCCACTCGCCCGCAGGCTGCACGGCGAGGGCGCGCCGCTGGGTGAGGTATTCAGCTTCGTGAGCGGCCTGTACTTCCGTGGCAAGCTCGCGTACGCGTCACGCTTCGGCGGGGCGCCCGACCAGATCCTCGTGATCACCACCAATCGCGGATTGCTTCCGGTGGGGACCATGCTGCGGGCCGATGACCTGCGCGCGCTGGGCACCGGAGACATCTCCCTCCGCGATGAGACGTACCGACGGGCCCTCGCCCGTGACGTGGAGCGCCTCGAGGGTCACCGCATCGTGTTCCTCGGCAGCATCGCGACGCGGAAGTACCTCGAAGTGCTCGGGCATGCCCTGGGTGATCGGCTCGTCGTCCCCAGCGCCTTCCAGGGCATGGGGGACATGAGCCGCGGCTCGATCCTGCTCGAGGCCGCGAGGCTCGGCCAGGAGCTGCCCTACATGCCCGCCGGGGACGCCCGTGCCACCTCGGGCCAGCGCTCGTGGTGACGCTCCCGCGCGACGAGGATGAAGTCGTCCTGACGCGCGGGAAGGCAAGGGTACAACTCACCAACCTGCGGAAGGTTTACTGGCCGGAGCGGAAGCACACCAAGCGCGATTTGCTCCAGTATTACCTCGACCTCGCGCCGATCCTCGTGCCGCACCTCAAGGATCGCGCGATGGTCATGAAGCGTTATCCCAACGGGATCCACGGCCCGTTCTTCTTCATGAAGCGGACGCCTGACCCGGCACCAGCCTGGTTGAAGACCTGCCGCATCCGCCACACGACCGGGGTCATTGCCTTTCCGATGGTGCAGGACCTCCTCTCGCTGCTCTGGGTCGTGAACCTCGGCTGCATCGACCTGAATCCGTGGTACTCGCGATGTGACGACACCGATCGTCCCGACTACCTCCATTTTGACCTCGATCCCACGGCGGGCGCCTCGTTCGCGAAGGCGCTGCAGTGCGCCCTCATCCTTCGCGATGCCCTCGAGACGGTCGGCATGAAGCCGCTGGTGAAGACCAGCGGCGCGAGCGGCCTTCATGTGTACGTGGCGATCAAGCGCGGGCCCACCCAGAAGCAGGTCTGGACGGTCGCCAAGACCATCGCGGTGGAACTCGCCGGGGCTAATCCTCGACTCATGACTACGAAGTTCAAGATTGCCGAGCGTCCCCGCGGGACCGTGCTGGTCGACTACAACCAGAATGCCTGGGGGCGCACGCTGGCCTCGGTGTATTCGGTGCGGCCGACGGTCTCCGCCAGCGTCTCGGTCCCCCTGACCTGGAAGGAAGTGGAGAAGGGCGTCGCGATCGAGGACTTCCGGCTCGACAACATCGGGAAGCGCCTCGCGCGCGTCGGCGACCTGTGGAAGCCGATGCTCGCGGCGAGGGGCCGCTTCGATCTCTCGAAGGTCACGTGATGCTGCCGATCCGTCCGCCGTTTCCACCCATGGAGGCCGAGCGGACCGATGCGCTGCCCCGGGGAGCGGTGTGGCAGTACGAGCCCAAATGGGACGGCTTCCGTTGCCTCGTTTTCCGGGATGGTGATCGGGTCGAGCTGCAATCGAAGGCGGGGAAGTCGCTCAAGCGGTACTTCCCCGAGATGGTGGAGGCTTGCCTGGCCCTTGGGCCGCGGCGGTTCGTGCTCGACGGAGAGCTCCTTGTGCGTGAGAAGCGACGGGTGTCCTTCGATCACCTGCTGCTCCGGATTCATCCCTCCGAGCGGCGGGTACGCGAGATGTCGGCGGCACATCCCGCGGAATTGCGGCTCTTCGACATCCTGGTCGACGACCGTGGCGGCCTCCGGATCGCCGACCCGCTGCGCGACCGGCGCCGGCGACTGGAGGCTTTCACGGCGCGCTGGGTGAAAGACCCGAGGCTCAGCCTCTCCCGGAGCACGCAGAGCTTTGCCACCGCGACACGCTGGCTCGCGCACGGGACCGGTGACACCGATGGCGTGATGGCCAAGCGGCGCGACCTGCCCTACCTCTCCGGCAGCCGCGACGGGATGATGAAGGTCAAGCGAATCCGTTCCGCAGACTGCGTGGTGGGTGGCTTCCGGTACGCCGAAAAGGGTCGTGCGGTCGGGTCGCTCCTCCTTGGCCTCTACAACCGTGAAGGCGCGCTCGATCACGTGGGCTTCTGCTCCGGCCTCACCGGGAAAATCCGCGAAGGCCTGCTCGAGCGACTGGAGGGAATCCAGGGGCCGCCGGGCTTTTCCGGACGAGGACCCGGCGGACCGAGCCGGTGGACCGGCTCGCGAAACGCGGAATGGTTCCCCGTCCGCCCGAAGCTCGTCGTCGAGGTCTCCTATGACCACGTGACGGGAAACCGGTTTCGCCACGGGACGAAATTCCTTCGGTGGCGCCCCGACAAGGCGCCCCGGCAGTGCACCATGAGTCAGCTCTCGCGCGGATGAAAACCCGGCCGACTGCACCCGGCAAGGCGCTGCAGGCCTACCGCAGCAAGCGCAACTTCGCGAAGACCAGCGAGCCGCGGGGGAAGGGGCGCCGCGCGGGTCCCGAGCTCGCCTACGTGATCCAGAAGCATGACGCCAGCCACCTGCATTTCGATCTTCGGCTGGAGGTCGACGGCGTCATGAAGAGCTGGGCTGTCCCCAGGGGGCCAAGCATCAGGACCGCGGTCAAGCGCCTGGCGGTGCAGGTCGAGGATCATCCCATCGAGTACAACTCCTTCGAGGGGATCATCCCCAAGGGGGAGTACGGCGGTGGAACCGTGATGATCTGGGATCGAGGCTGGTGGCGATTCGGTGGTGACGATCCCGATTCGCTGCATGGCATTCGTGAAGGTCTGCGACTGGGCAAACTCGAAGTCGTGCTGGAAGGTCGTCGCCTGAAAGGCGCCTGGGTGCTGGTCCGCACCGGCAAGCAGGGCTCGAAACCACAATGGCTGCTGATCAAGCAGCGTGACCGGCATGCCGGTGACGGCCCGGAGCCGGTCGAGCGGTTCACCCGCTCGGTGGTTACGCGCCGAACCATGGCAGGCATCGCCGCCCACGCGGAGCAAAGCGGGCGGAGGGGGAGCTAGGCTGATGCGTCCAGATAGCGGAGCAGCCGCGACTCCGATGCGCTGAGGCCGGTGACGCGATGCCCGCGACGGGTGCGCTTCCAGGTCGCGAAGGCATCCTCGTCCTGATAGGCCTCCAGCACGGCCGGGTGGACATAGCTCTTGCGACAGATCGCCGGCGTGTTGCCGAGCCGGTCCGCGACGGTCGCGATGTCGTCCAGCATCGCGCGCTTGCCCGGCACGCCGATCAGGATGCGGTCGTGCCGCTCCAGCAGGGTGGCGGCCGCCATCGTCGCCCCCCAGGTTCGGAAGTCCTTCGCCGTGAAGTTCTCCTTCGCAAGTCCGTCGACGTACTCATTGAGCTCGGTCGAACGCACCTTGCGACGCACTCCGCGGCTGTCGACGTACTGGAAGAGGTGTCGACCGGGGATGTCACGGCAGGCCCGAACCAGCCGCGCGAGCTTGCGATCCACCACCTCGATGTGGCCAGTGATCCCGCCCTTGCCGCGGAAATCGAAGAGAATCCGGCTCCCCTGGATCGACACATGCCGGTCTTCCAGGGTGGTGAGCCCGTAGGATCGGTTGGAGCGCTTGTACTCCTCGTTGCCGACGCGGATGAAGGTCGCTTCCAGCAGCGTGACGAGCAGGGCCAGCACCTGGTCGCGCGAGCCGGTGGCGCCCCTCAGGTCGCGGCGCACCTTCTTCCGCAGACCCGGCAGCGCCCGCAGGAACGCCGCGAGCCTGCCGTACTTCTCCTCATCCCGGTCGGCGATCCAGGTCGCATGATAGCGGTACTGTTTCCGCTGCCTCGCATCGCGCCCGGTGGCCTGGATGCTCCCGGCGGGATCGGGTGATATCCACACCTCGGTCCAGGCTGGAGGAATAGCCAGCTTGCGAATCCGTTCCAGGCTGCGTGGATCCTTGATCTTCCTGCCATCGGGCCTGAGGTAGCGAAATCCCTTGCCGGCCTTGCGCCGGGAATAGCCGGGGGAGTCGTCCGTGCTTCGCATCCTGTCGTGGACGCCGCTGCAGGTGCAGGAGAGCACACAGCAGATGCTCTTTGCTCGGTCGGGCAGGGTGGTTAGGTTGGTCCCCCGATGCCGCCCTCCCGCCTGCTCGACGAAGCCGCGATGGCTCAGACCCTGGAACGCATGGGGGCCGAGATCGTCGAGAAGTGCAAGGGCGGTGAAGCGCCGGTCCTGGTCGGAATCCAGCGCCGTGGCGTCTTCCTCGCCGACCGCCTGGCCACCATCGTCGCCCGGACGCTCGGCCCCCTTCGCCGCGGCAAGCTCGACATCACCCTCTATCGCGACGACCTCCAGCAGATCGGTCCCCGGCCGGTCGTGGGCGAGACCAGCCTGCCCGGGGACATCACCGGCCAGACCTGTATCATCGTCGACGATGTCCTATATACAGGGCGGACCGTGCGTGCCGCCCTGGACGAGTTCGCCGACTTCGGGCGACCCCGCCGGATCATGCTCTGCGTCCTGGTCGACCGGGGCGGGCGCGAGCTGCCGATCCAGCCCGACGTCGCCGGCCTGGTCGTGTCGACCAGCTCCCACGATCGGGTGGATGTCGGGGTGAAGGAGCTCGACGGTTTCGACGCGGTCGACCTCGTGCGGGAGACTTCCTGATGCCGCTTGGCAAGGACCTGGTGGGCCTCGAACACCTGTCCCGCGAGCAGCTTCAACTCATTCTCGATACCGCCGAGCCGTTCAAGGAAGTGAGCGAACGGCCGATCAAGAAGGTCCCCGCGCTCCGCGGCAAGACGATCGTCAACCTGTTCTTCGAAGCCTCCACCCGCACCCGGATTTCCTTCGAGTTCGCCGAGAAGCGGCTCTCCGCGGACACGGTGAACGTGGCAGCCCAGGGTTCATCCGTCAGCAAGGGGGAGACCCTGGTCGATACCGCGCGCAATCTCGAGGCGATGCGGATCGACATGGTGGTGATCCGGCATCCGGCCTCCGGCGCCGCGCAGTTCCTCGGCGAGCGGATCCGCTCCAACGTCATCAACGCGGGCGACGGCAAACACGAACATCCCACCCAGGGACTGCTCGACCTGCTCACCCTGCGCGACAAGTTCGGCCGCATCGAGGGCCTCAAGGTCGCGATCTGCGGCGATTCGCTGCACAGCCGGGTGGCGCGGAGCAACATCTGGGGACTGCTCAAGCTCGGCGCCGAGGTCGCGGTCTGCGGCCCGCCGACGCTGCTGCCGCGCGGGATCGCCGACCTCGGTGTCACCGTCTTCCACCGCATCGAGGACGCGATCCGCTGGGCCGACGCGCTCAACGTCCTGCGGCTCCAGCTCGAGCGGATGCAGGCCGGGTTCATTCCCTCGCTGCGGGAATACAATCGCGTCTTCGGCGTGACGACCGAGCGCCTCGCGCGAGCGCCGAAGGACCTGGTGATCCTGCATCCCGGGCCGATGAATCGCGGCGTGGAGATCGACAGTGATGTGGCCGACGGCGAGCACAGCGTGATCCTGTCGCAGGTGACCAACGGCGTCGCGATCCGGATGGCCGTGCTCTACCTGCTGGCCGGCGGCGAAGCCGAAGTGGCACACCAGAACAGCCGGAGCGACGAACGGTGAGGCCCCTCCTCATCCGCGGCGGCCGCGTCATCGATCCCTCCCGGCGCACCGATGGCATCGCCGACGTCTATGTCGTCGGCGGAAAGATCGAGGCGGTCGGGAAGAACATCGCGCCGGGCGACGACGCCGAGACGATCGATGCGGCGGGGAAGGTGGTCGCTCCCGGACTCATCGACCTGCACGTGCACTTCCGCGAGCCCGGCCAGGAGGACCTGGAGACCGTGGCGACCGGTGCGATGGCCGCGGCGGCGGGTGGTTTCACCACCGTCTGCGCGATGCCCAACACCGATCCGGTCACCGACAACCAGGCAGCGGTCGGATTCGTGGTGCGCCAGTCGATCCGGGCCGGACGGGCGCGGGTACGTCCGATCGGCGCAATTTCCCTGGGCCAGAAGGGACTGCAGCTCGCCGAATTCGGCGAGATGGTCGGGGCGGGCGCGGTCGCCGTCAGTGACGACGGAAAGCCGGTGGTCTCGAGTCACCTGATGCGGACAGCTCTCGAGTACGCCCAGGTCTTCGGCATTCCGGTCGCCGATCACTGTGAGGATCCCACCCTCTCCGCCGGGGGATCGATGCACGAGGGACTGGTCTCCACCCGCCTCGGCCTCAAGGGAATTCCGGCCGCGGCCGAAGAGATCATGGTCGCGCGCGACATCCTGCTGGCGGAGCTGACCGGCGGCCACGTCCATCTCTGCCACATGTCGACCCGCGGCTCCGTGGAGCTGATCCGCCGCGCCAAGGACAGGGGACTTCGCGTCACGGCGGAGGCCACCCCGCACCACTTCACGCTCACCCATGAGCGGGTCGAAGGGTACGACACCAACGCGAAGATGAACCCCCCGCTTCGCGAACCGGAGGACAGGGAAGCGATCCGGCTGGCGCTCAAGGATGGCACCATCGATGTGATCGCGACCGATCACGCGCCGCATCACTACGATGCCAAGGAGCGCGAGTTCGACGAGGCGCCGAACGGCATCATCGGGCTGGAGACCTCGCTGGGACTCGGGATCGCCGAGCTCGTCGAGTCGGGGCTGATGGGGCTGACCGAGCTGATCGACCTGATGAGCACCCGACCGGCCCGGGTCTTCAAGCTTCCAGGCGGCACGCTCGCGACCGGGGCTGCGGCCGATATCGTGGTGTTCGACCCGGCAGCACGCTGGACCGTGACTTCGAGTGGGTTCCATTCGAAGAGCCGGAACACGCCGTTCGGCGGCAGGGAATTGCCGGGGAAGGTGGAGCTCACGGTGGTGGACGGGAGGATCGTGTATCGGGGATGACCGTCGCCTGTGGTGAGAATCCGCCGTCAAATTGTTGGTCGTTAAGTTCCAACTCATGTTTCCCATTGGCGCCCGTTCATTAGATTAGGCAGACGGAATGTCCCGTTCAGGGCCGTGTCCGAGGAGCCCTCATGAGCGACGAAGCGCCCGACTCGACGCAGCAAATCGAATCCCTCCTGGCCGACCGGCAGCGACTTCGCGGCTGGCTCGACCGGCTGGATGCCGCCCAGGATCGTGCCCCGGCACAGGTGAAGACCCGTGTCCGCGGGGACTATGAAGGGCGACTCGCTGAGGTCGTCGCTCGGCTGGGTGGCTTCAGCACAACTATTTCGGCATCGCTCGAGACGCTTCGTAGTCAGCGGGCGGCCTACGAATCGAAGCGTGCCGAGATCGAGGAAGTCCGCGCCGAAGCCGGCCTCCGTCATGACGTCGGGGAGTACAGCGACGACGAGTGGGGGCGGCTGGACGGCGACGCCAACCAGAACATCCAGGCTCTGAGCGGCGAGATCGGCCGGCTTTCCGCCGAGATCTCGCGGCTTGATGAGGTACTGGCCCAGGTGGCACCCCCGGAGCCGGCGCGCCGGGAGCCGCCGGCGCGTCCCCTTCGCGAAGTTCGGTCGGAGGATCGTCTCGACATCCACGTCCTCGAGCCCGAGGAGCTGACCCTGACTCCGCGCGGCAAGCACAGCACGGACGACAACCAGAACGTGGTCACGCTCGATCCCGACACGATGGACGACATCGAGGCGATCCGCCCCGAGAGCCGTCCGGCGCCGGTCGAGGCGCCCCGGTTCACGCCCAAGTCGGGCAGCACCGAACCCCGACCCCAGCCGGCCCGCGATCGCGGCCCGGCCCGTACCATCCGCTTCCCGACTCAGCAGCCTCCGGCTGAAGCGAGCGGCGCCCCGTCGGTGGACGAGATGACCTTCCTCAAGTCGGTCACGCTCGACAGCCCGGCGAGCCGGGAGCGCGCGGCGGCGGACCAGCGGCCCAGCGCCTCGTCGGCGCGGGCGCGGAGCCCGAATGCTTCGAAGACCCTCAAGTGTGCCGAGTGTGGTTCGATGAACAAGCCGACGGAGTGGTACTGCGAGCGGTGTGGAGCCGAACTCGCCGCGCTGTGAACCGTCGGACCGCCTGACGTCTGACCGCAACAACATGAAAGGCCGACATCCCTGTGAGATGCCGGCCTTCGTGCTGTGTCTCGGTCAGACCGTGAGAAGGGTCAGACCTATTTCGCGATCTTCGAAAGCCGCGATTTCGTGCGCGCCGCGGTGTTCTTGTGAATGAGGTTCTTCCGGCCCGCCCGGTCGAGCAGCTGCTCGGCCTCGAGCAGCGCAGCCTTCCGAGCCTCACCCGTCGCCGCCTTGGCCTTCTTGACCGCTGACCGGAGCGCGCTCCGCTGGGCGCGATTGACGGCGGTCCGCGCCTTGGTCTGGCGCATGTGCTTCTTGGCTGAACGGGTACGGGGCACGGTCGACCTCGGGCTGCACGTGGAAAATCAAAGAAATCGGGTTTTCGGGCAAGCTGGGCCCGGGAAGCCACAAAACCTAAGGGAGAGGGGGCCCAAGTGCAAGCGCGCCATTGCGTTTGCCCGATGGGCATCCTTATTGTTTCGGGCGACATGACCCTCCCTGAGGCCCCGTCCTTCGGCATTGCGGCCGACTCCGCGTTCGTCGTCGAGCTCGAGTCCTTCACGGGGCCCCTCGACCTGCTCCTCCACCTCCTGCGGGAGGAGCAGATCGACATCGCCGACATCCCGGTCGCCCGCATCGCCGACCAGTTCCTCGGCGCGGTGCACGAGCTGGGACTCAATCAGGCGGCCGACTATCTCGAGATGGCGAGCCGGCTGCTGCGCATCAAGGCGCAGCTGCTGCTGCCGCGTCCCGGTGAGGAAGAAGGCTGGGAGGATCCACGCGCCGAGCTGGTGCGCCGGCTGCTCGAGTATCAGCACATCAAGGAAGTGGCGCTGTGGATGGAACGCGCCGCCGAGCGTCGCTCGCTGCAGTTCGACCGCGGCTACCTTCCGCCGCCGCCCGAGCTCCCGCCGCTACCGCTCACGCTCGACCTGATGGACCTCCTCGCGGCCACCGAGCGGGTGATTCGCGGGATCCTGCACCCGGTATTGCACCGCGTGGTCGCTCGCCCGCTCGACGTGGAAGGCGCCTCGCTCCGGGTGCGCACGCTGCTGGGCGAGCGCGACGAGATCACCTGGCGCGAAGCCCTCGGTCCGCGCCCCACGATCGTCGACGTCCTTTCCACGCTGCTCGCGCTCCTCGAGCTGGCGCGCCGCGGGATGCTGGCGCTCCGCCAGCCCGGACCCTTCACTCCGCTGGTGATCCGCCGTGAACCCGCTTTCACAACTCATTGAAGCCGCGTTGTTCTCCTCGGCCCGTCCACTCACCCTGGACGAGCTCGGCGCGCTCGATCCCGACGTCTCGGGTGCCGAAGTGAAGGCCGCGCTGGAGCAGCTCCGCGAGCACTACGACTTCGACGGTCATGGGGTCGAGGTCGTGGAGCTGGGCGGTGGCTACCAGATCGTGACCCGGCCCGCGCTCGCCGCGGCCCTCGAGCGCGCCCAGCTGGCCCAGCGCTCGCCGCGACTCACCGCCGCGATGCTCGAGACCCTCGCGGTGATCGCCTATCGTCAGCCGGTGGGACGGGCGGAAATCGAGGAGATCCGCGGGGTCAACGGGAGCGGCGTCCTGCGGTCGCTCCAGGAGCGGGGCCTGATCGAAGTTGTGGGCAGGAGCGAGGGGCTCGGACGTCCCCTCCTGTATGGAACCACACCGCTGTTCCTCGAGCTGCTCGGCATGCCGGACCTCATGAACCTGCCGCGCGCCGAGGAGTTCAGCATCGCGCTGCAGCCGCCGCGCCCGGAAGCGCCGCCCGAGGACGAAGCGGCGGCCTACGTCGAAGCCGAATCGTGACCACCATGCGCTTGCAGCGCGCCCTCGCGCGCGCGGGCGTCGCGTCGCGACGGGCGGCGGAGACCCTCATCCGCGAT
>DATEOL010000049.1:0-6047 GCA_035274025.1 Gemmatimonadales bacterium
CCCTTGGTGGCATGCAAGGTGAGCAGGCTCACCGCCCCGGCATGAGCGCCGCTGCCGTCGCGCCGCGAGAGCGCGGCCAGGTCGAGCATGGCCGCGATGCCCTCCGTGACCGGTTGCCCCTCCAGACCCTCCATCAGCCGGCGAAGTCGCGCGATCGACGTCGGAAATTTCTCCGCGGGGCTCTTCCTTGCCCGCAGCTTGAGCATGAGCTCCCGGCCGCCGAGCCGATCGATGACGTCCTCCACCAGCGGCGCATCGAGTCGTCCACTCTCGCGCCGCATCGTCTCATATCCCTCCAAGCTGTCGCCGTAGCGGCCGAGCGCGTTCAGCTTGCCGATCTCGAGCAGGACCTTCTCCTCATCGGTCCGCTCGCCGCGCTCGAGCACCAGCCCCAGCGCGAGCCATTCGAGGCCGGCGGGAAACGCGGTGCGCCTGCTCTGCACCTTTCGAAGATTGTCCAGTCCTCGAAGGATGTTGGCGAGGGCGACCGAATCGTCCAGCGCGTGGTGGGCCGTAGGCAGGTCGACGTTGAATGCGCGCGCGAGATGGCCGAGCGATGCGCCGCCGGAAACCAGGGCCCGCGCTATCGGGAGCGTGTCGAACACCGAGAGACCCGAAGCATCGAGCCCCAGGTCCTTCACCTGGCGCGAAAGAATCGGCAGGTCGAACTGGCGGCCATTGTGCGCCACCAGCACGTCCCGACCGATGAACTCGCGGAATCGCGGCCAGGCCTCGGCGAACGTCGGCATCCCCTGCATGTCGGCGTCACGATAGCCGTGGATCAGGGAGGAGTCCTCGGGGATCGGAATTTCCGGATTCACCAGCTGCTGCCAGGTCTCGGTGACGATTCCGTCGCGCACGCGGGCCGCGCCGATCTCGAGAATTCTGCCCGTGTTGGTGTCGGTGCCGGTCGTCTCGAGATCGAAGGTGACGCAGTCGGAGAGCCCGAGCCCTACCCGCGATGCCGCGAGGAGCTGCAGCGCCTTGAAGAGCCGGAGGGGCAGTCCCGGACTCGCGACCGGGTCGAGCACCAGATCATCCGGCCCCGGGGCGGCCCCGGGCCGGGCGACAATGTGCGCGAGCCCGGCCGCGCCGAACACGCCTGTGATCGCGTGCTCGATGCCGAGGCAGGGCCGCACGAAAATCAGGTGACCATCCTCCCGCACGTCGTCGATCGCCTCCGACAGAGCGCGCACCGCGGGCAGCTCCGCCGGATCCGACAGCTCATCGGCCCGCTCCTCGAGCTGCGTCCGGCGGGCGGCCGGCCGCTCGAGGAGGATCGCGTCCACCAGGTCGCCCAGCGTGCTCGCGGTCCGCGCCATGGCAGGAAGATTCTCGACGTGATAGAGCAGCTTCCTGACCCGCCGCCGTTCTGCCTCCGGCATGGTCGGGTCGCGCCCGAAGAGCCGGAGTGCCGAGCGGGAGGGCTTGCCGGCGAATCGCGCCCGCAGCAGCTCGCGGGTCTCCGGATGGAGGAAGAAGCGCGACAGGATCTCCACCGGGACCTGGTCGGCGGGATCCTGGATCACGCGCAGCGCCGCGAGCACTGGCGCCGCGACCGGATCCTCGACCACGGCCCGCCCCTCCGCGGTCCGCACCGGGATGCGGGCCTTGAGAAGCTCGCCCTCGAGCCGATGGCCGAGTCGATGGGTCCGGAAGAGCACCGCGATGTCGCCCCACTGGAGACCATGCGTCGTCGAGTCCGCCTTGATGTCGGCGAGGAGCCACAGCAGCTCGTCGCGCTCGTTCTTGAACTGATGGACCTCGACCGGGAATGTCGTCTCCCGCGAGGCGGAAAGCGGCTTGTCGAAGAGTCGCGGATTGGAGCGCAGCACCCGGCGCGCGGCGTCGAAGATCGCGCGGCTGTTCCGGTGATTCACGATCAACACCACGGGCTGCACGGTGTAGTCGCTCGCGAACCGCTGGAGCACGCCCGGATCGGCGCCGGCAAAGCCGTAGATCGACTGCTCATCGTCGCCCACCGCGAACAGGTTGCGGTGCGGCTCGGCGAGGGCGCGGACGATCCCGTACTGCATCGGGGTCAGGTCCTGGAATTCATCGACCAGCACGGCGTCGAATTCCCCGGCGACTTCCGCCCGGATGTCGGGATGACTCTCGAACAGCGCGTGGGTGTGGGTGATCAGGTCGTCGAAGTCGAGCAGGTTCCTGCGGCGGAGCGCCCCGCGGTAGGCCTTGAACAGGTCCTCGAGGTTCGCTTCGAGCCTGAAGGCCTGGAGCCGGGCGCGGCCGAACATCGTAAGGATGTTGGGGACCTGCTCGTCGCGCACCCGGAGCTTCCGGAGCACGGCGTGCTGGTACTCCTCGTCGGCCACACCGAAGCCCGCGCGCACGCCGGCTTCCTCGGGCCAGCGCCGGAGGATCTGGAGGCAGCGGGCGTGCAGCGTGCCGCGTGCCACCATGCGGCCGTTGGCACCGAGCTCGCGCCCGAGCCGCTCGGCAATCTCGTCGGCGGCCTTGTTGGTGAAGGTGAGGGCGAGGACGCGGTCCGGCGCGATCCCGTGCCGCGTAATGTGGTGACCGATGCGGCCGATGAGGCAGAAGGTCTTCCCTGCACCGGGCCCCGCCACGACGAGGATCGGCCCCCGCGGCGCTTCGATGGCAGTGCGTTGCTCCGGGGTAGGGCCTCGGGGTCTCATGGTCTCAGGGTCTCTTCGGCTCATCGTCGCATGGTCTCTTCGTCTCCTCGTCTCAGCGTCTCTTCGTCTCTTCGTCTCCTCGTCTCATTGCTTCCATGCGAAGTTACCAAGTGACGCTGAGACGGGGAGACGATGAGACGAAGAGACGAGGAGACGAAGAGACCATGAGACGCTGAGACGCTGAGACGATGTGACGATCAGACGATGTGACGATGTGACGAGGACCCGTCACCGCCGCGGAGGAAGCACGTAGGCAGATACGAGACTCTCATGCCCACCCGGTCCGATCGCGGCCACCCCGAACACGTAGTCGTCGATTGTCAGGTCACGAAGGACGAGCGTCGTGTCGGTCACAGTCCGGGAATATTGCCAGTCGGCGGCCCAGCCCTCGCGCCAGACCACTCGGTAGGCTTTGGCGTCCGCCGACGCGGTCCAGCGCAGCGTGGCGTCGTACCCGCTGTCGCCGCGGCCGAGGAGGGGCCGACCCTGCGTGCTCATGGTCTTTGGCGCGGCCGGAGCGATGGCAAGCGACACCAGTCCGGCGGCGTTGACCCGAGCATTGCGGGCGAGATATGCCGGGTCCACCCCGTCCGGAGTGTCATTCACGGTGTGCTGCCGGCTGTAATTCTCCTGCGCCTCGGTGAACCGCACGCCGGTGTAGCCCGCCTGGTTGAAGGCGCTGTGGTCGCCGCCCCGGCCGAAGCGATCATGCCGCGCGATGAGCCGCACCTCATGCGCCGGGACATAGCGCGCCGCGACGTCGCGGATGTAGCGTGCGAGCGAGCGCGAGGGGGAGTCCTCGGGCCCTTCGGAATAGACCCGCACGGTCCGGGAGTCGACCCGGCCCTGCCCGCCCACGCTGCCGCCCACGATGTCGTTGTTGAACACCCCATCGATCACCAGGGAGTCGGCCGCGGCCTTCTTCGCATGCTGCGCCCCGCCGATGAGTCCCTGTTCTTCACCGGCCAGCGCGATGAAGACGATCGTGGCGTCGAATTCGATGCCGCTCCGCGCGATGACGCGCGCCAGCTCCATCACGAGCGCGGTGCCGGATCCGTCGTCGTTGGCGCCGGGCGCGAGGCGGTTGTCGTCACCGCCCTGGAAGGTGCCATCGGCGTTGCGGGCGATCGTATCGTAATGGCCGCATACGTAGAGCCGCCGGGGAGATTTCCCCGGCAGCACGGCCATCACGTTCTTGAGCAGGACCTCCCGGGTGACGCGCCCGGCGGGAGGAATGGTGTATTCGTCGAAGCTCACCTGGAGCCGGGGACTGGCGGCCTTGAGCTGCTCGAAGATCCAGCGTCGCGCAGCGCCGATGCCTCGCGTGGTTGATACGGTGTCGGAAAGGAGATTTCTCGTCTCGAATCCGGCAAGGGAACGAATGGTCGCGCCAAGTCGCTCGGGAGAGATCGAGTCAACGATCGCCTGAATCCGCGGGTCAGTCGACTGAGCGTGAAGCCTCGACTGGAGGCACAGGATCGCAACGAGGGCCAGGAATCGATGCATGCGTCGCTCGGGCAGTGAAAAGGATGTCAGCTCGCTGCTAGTAGCTGGCAGCTAGCAGCCAGCAGCTCCTACCAGGCGCGGAATCCGTAGGCCGCCATGATCGCGAATCCACGGTTGTAGACCTTCTGCACATCGGGCAGCAGCTTGAGCTGCGAGAAGCTGTAGTCGTAACGGACCGAGACAATGAGGTTCGAGACCTCCACTCCCGCGCCGCCGATGAGCGAGAAATCCGTGCCCGCGACCCCGCCCGGCGAGATGTCATCGCACTCCTGCGAAACGAAACCGGTGGGCGTATTGACACCGCCGTCGCAGCCTATCCGGAAGGCGATGGCCGGGCCGAACGTCACGAAGGGCACCGCCTTGGATTCCCCGGTCGAGAGCCGCAGGCGGGCCAGCAGCGGAATCTGCAGGTAGTCGAGCCGGAACGCCCCGCCGGTGCCATCCTCCCCGACGAAGTCCGCGCCCTTCTGGAGGAAGAGCAGCTCCGGCTGGAACGCGAAGGCATCCGAAACCAGGAATGAACCGAACCCGCCGACCGCGAGTCCCACCCGGCCGTCCGTCGTCACGTCGCTCACGTCCTCGCCACCGAACCGCGAGAGGTTGAAGCCGGCGGTCAGGCCGGTCATGCGGGGATTGCCTTGAGCCGCAAGGGAGATCGGAAGCAGGGCGATAAGGGCAATCAATCGAAGAAGGCGCATCGCGTCATTGGATAAGGACAATCGAATGTAATCTGGCGATCGAGCGAGCTCGCGATCTCGCGATCGGATCGCCAGATCGCCTGCTTGCCAGCTTGCCAGATTAGTATTCGTGCGTGACCCTCGCGCGATCGCTGTTCCTGCGGGCCAGCCGGAGTCACTGGCTGGCCAATAACGTCATGCGCCGTCCATTCGCCCGCCGTGCCGTCAAGAAGTTCATGCCCGGCGAGGAGCTCTCCGATGCGTTGGCCGCCGCCCAGGGCCTCGCCGCGGAAGGGCTTGGTACCGTCCTCACCAAGCTCGGCGAGAACATCGGTTCTCCCGCTGATGCCGAGGAAGTGCGCGACCACTATCTTGACGGCTTCAACCAGATCAGGGCGCGGGGACTCCCCAGTGTCATCTCGGTGAAGCCGACCCAGCTCGGGCTCGACCTCTCCATCCAGTCGTGCGCGGCGCACCTCGAAGCCCTCGCGGCGAAGGCCGAGAGCGTGGACTCGACGCTCTGGATCGACATGGAAGACTCGAGCTATGTCGATCGCACGCTCGACCTCTATCGCGATGTGAAGTCGCGCCACGCGAAGGTCGGACTCGCGATCCAGGCTTACCTCCGGCGGACCCCGAAGGACATCGAGTCCCTGCTCCCGCTTCGACCGATCATCCGGCTGGTGAAGGGCGCGTACGCCGAGCCGGCGCACGTGGCCTTCCCGGACAAGGCCGACACCGACCTCGCGTATTACCAGCTCGCCGATACCCTGCTCCATGCCGCCGCCCGCAACGAATGCCTCCCGATCTTCGGCACCCACGACATGCGACTCGTCGCTCGCATCACCGGGCGGGCGACGGAACTCGGGGTGGCCGATGGCGGGTATGAAGTCCACATGCTCTACGGCGTGCGCATGTCGGAGCAACGGCTGCTCGCCCGCGCGGGGCGGAAGGTCGCGACGCTCATCAGCTATGGCAGTGCGTGGTGGCCGTGGTACATGCGCCGGCTGGCGGAACGGCCGGCCAATGTCTGGTTCATGGTGAAATCGCTGGTTTCCTAGCTGCTAGCTGCTAGCTGCTGGCAGCTCGTAGCCACTGACAACTTTCGAAAGTCACTGGTAAGCCAATGCGCCGCCTGTTCAGTTCATTCGTGGTACTGGGAAGTCTTACGACCGGCCCGCTGGCGGCCCAGCTGGTCAGCGTCGGT
>DATEOL010000050.1:0-3398 GCA_035274025.1 Gemmatimonadales bacterium
CGCGGCGAGCCGCGGCGCGGATCTTTCCATCGTGCAGCATGGCGATCCGGTCGGCCACCGCAAACACACTCTTCATGTCATGCGACACGACGACCATCGTCGCACCGGTCTCGCGCCGCACGCGCTGCATGAGTGTGTCCATCGTGGCCGTCGTCACCGGATCGAGCCCCGTTGTGGGTTCGTCGAACAGAATGTAGTCGGGACGCAGCGCGATCGCCCGCGCGATTCCAGCGCGTTTCCGCATGCCGCCCGACAATTCCGACGGCAAGCGCTCCACCGCATCTGGCAATGCGACCACATCGAGCGAATCCCGCACTCGGGACTCGATGTCGGCGGGGTCGAGGCCGCGACGCCGGAGGCCCAGCCGGATGTTGTCGCCGATGGTCATGGAGTCGAACAGGGCCGCGAACTGGAACACGTAGCCGAACCGGCGCCGGAGCGAGGCGAGCCCGTCCTCGTCGAGCGAGGCGACATCGGCGCCGTCGACGACCACGCGGCCGGCATCGGGTGAGAGCAACCCGACGATGTGCTTGAGCAGGACGCTCTTCCCGGTGCCGGATCGGCCGATGATCGCGGTGACTTGACCCGCCGGGATCTCGAGATCGATGCCATCGAGCACGGTGCGCGAGCCAAAGGCCTTCACGACGCCTTCGAGGTGGATGCCTCCCGCCCTCCCGCTCTCCCGTCCTCTGGTCATAGCAGCACGAGCGCCCAGAACGCGTCGAGCACCAGGATCGCCATGCAGCCGAAGACCACCGCCCGGGTGGCCGCCCGACCCACCCCTTCGGCACCACCGCGGGTCGCGAGGCCCTCGAGCGCGCCGGCCAGTGCCACCGCGGCGCCAAAACTTGCTGCCTTCACCAGGCCGTACCAGATGTCCTTGAAGTGGTAGAAGAGCCGGGCGCCCTTGAGGAACGTGATGGTGCCGATGTCGAGCGTGGCGATCGAGGTGATCCAGCCCGACGTGACGCCGATCGTCATTGCGATCGCGGTCACCACCGGGAACATGATGAGCGCCGCGACCACGCGAGGCACCACCAGGTAGGACCCGGGATTGATCGAGAGGGTCTCGAGCGCATCCACCTGCTCGGTCACCTTCATGGTGCCGAGCTCCGCGGCCACGTTCGCGCCGACCCGCCCGGCGAGCGCCATGCCGGTCAGGACCGGTCCCAATTCCATCAGCACGGCCTTGGTGACGAGGGTACCGACGAAGTAGTGCGGGACCGCGCCGGTGAAGATGTAGCGCGCGAGGAGTGCCAGGACGATGCCGGTGAAGACGGCGAGGAAGGCCGCGATGGGAATCGAGTCGACGCCGAGCCGCCGCATGAGCGGCAGCACTTCGGGCGTCCAGGTGGCGGTGTCCTTGAGGGCGCGCGCGGTGGCGAAGGCTCCGCGCCCGATGAAGGAAATGCGGTGGTGGAACCGCGACTCAGGCGGCAAAGCTGGCCAGGGCCCGGCCTACGTCGCCCTCCTTGAGCCGCTTGAGGGCGCGATCGCGCAGCTGGCGGATCCGCTCGCGGGTCACGCCGAACATGCCGCCGATCTCTTCGAGGGTGTGTTCCTTGCCTCCATCGAGTCCGAAGTAGAGCCGGAGCACGCGGGCATCGCGTGCGGGCAGCGTATTGAGCGCGGCGGCGATCTCCTCCGAGAGGAAGTGATCCATGACCTCGTCCTCGCTGCTCGCGAACTGGTCGGAGACGAAGCGATCGACCAGGGTGCGGTCGCCATCGGGATCGAGTGGCGCGTCGAGCCGGACATCGGCGGTGTTAAGCGCGGCGAGCGCCTGCACCACGTCGATCGAAAGGCCGGTGATCCTGGCGATCTCCTCCGGCGTCGGTTCGCGCAGGCGCTCCTGCCTGAGGTTCTCCGCGGCCTTGATGATCCGCGACAGGTCGGCGGTGCGATTGAGCGGGACGCGCACGGTGCGACCGGTTCGCGCGATCGAGGCGAGGATGGCCTGGCGGATCCACCAGACGGCGTAGGAGATGAACTTGACCCCGTGGTCGGGATCGAACTTCCGCGCGGCGGTGAGGAGGCCGACGTTGCCTTCGCCGATCAGGTCGACGAGCGCGAGGCCCCGGTTCTGGTATTTCTTGGCGACCGAGATCACGAAGCGAAGGTTCCGCTTCACCAGCTCCTGCATCGCGTCTTCGTCGCCGGCCTGGACCCGGCGGGCCAGCGCGATTTCCTGGGGCTGGGTGAGGAGCGGCGTGAGCGAGACTTCGTAGAGGTACTGGTCGAGGATGTCGCGGTCGGGCTCGGCGTCACCGATGGGCCGCACCGGTGCCCGCGAGGTCCGCTGCCTGGGCCTGGTCTGGGGGACGGCGGCGATGATTTCCGCGACCGACATGTCGGCCGTGACTTCACCGGGCGCGTCCGACCTGGCGCGTCGCGATGGCGCACGTTTCTTCGCCATGGATGAGAAAGTAAACGGCGCGGTAACTGACGCTACCGGCATAGTTTGTGCTTGACACCCCCTCCGGCGAGGACTAGCTTGCCGCTCTGCCCGCTCCCCAAGGCGGGCAGTGGTTTTCCGGGGGCGTAGCTCAGTTGGGAGAGCGCGTGAATGGCATTCACGAGGTCAGGGGTTCGATCCCCCTCGCCTCCACTATCTCAAAGCGGCGGCCCATCCATGGCTGCAAGGGCATATTGACGATTTCAAATCTCTGAAGGAGAAGTGGTTTACCTCTACTTTTGAGCTCTGCAATCTGCGATTTGCCTTAAGTTGTTTTCCGGTGGTCAGGACGCTAAAGTTACAGGCCGCGCGGGAATAGCTCAGTTGGTAGAGCACAACCTTGCCAAGGTTGGGGTCGCGGGTTCGAGTCCCGTTTCCCGCTCTACATAAGGATACGGCGCGGGGTGGAGCAGTCTGGTAGCTCGCCGGGCTCATAACCCGGAGGTCGTGGGTTCAAATCCCACCCCCGCTATTCAAGACGGACAGACGGGCCGACGGGCAGACGGGCAGAATACAGGCCGGCATCCCATCGCGATGCCGGCCACCCAAACCGCCCGTCGGCCCGTTGGCCCATCTGTCCGTCTGTCCGTCTTGATGTGGGGCGGTTAGCTCAGCTGGTTAGAGCGCCACGTTGACATCGTGGAGGTCACAAGTTCGAGTCTTGTAACGCCCATGTTGCTGTCGAGGATGGTTGGGGTCCATAGCTCAACTGGATAGAGCATCTGACTACGGATCAGAAGGTTGGGGGTTCGAGTCCCTCAGAGCGCGCTGGGAACGACCATCTAGTGATCTGGAGTGATCTAGCGATGGCGATCGCCAGATCACCAGCTTACTAGATCGTCAAATGGTTTGTTGCGGGGCGTAGCGCAGCCCGGTTAGCGCGCCTGCTTCGGGAGCAGGAGGTCGTGGGTTCGAGTCCCGCCACCCCGATGAAATCCGCGAA
>DATEOL010000051.1:0-12533 GCA_035274025.1 Gemmatimonadales bacterium
CCCTTTCCCCCCGGCCGTCCGCCCGCCTGCCCGCCTGTCCGCCCACCCGCCCCGTGGCGGAGTCCTACGCTGTAGGGCATTAGGGCGTGGGGGCTTTTTTTCGCCAGTACCGCGCCAGGCCAAACCAGTTTCCATAGATCGCTTCCTCCTCGATCTCCTGATGGAACTCCGGCGGTATCAGCGCCGTGAGGTCCTGCCATGAGAGATCACGACAGTACTTCGCCTTCTCCTCGTCGGTGCCCGGCCCGAAGAGGGAAGTCCGGACCCGCTCGCTCCAGAGCACCAGTCGCCTGGCGTGCTCTTCGGCGAATCGGATGGGCTGCATCACTGGTCCGAAGTGAGTGGGACAGAGGATCGACGGCCGCCAATCCATGATCCGTTCGCCGCTCGCGAGCAGTGCTTCCAGGTCGACATCCGGTGGCGGAGTCACGGGGATCGGCACCTCGCTCAAGCCGACCTGATCTCCCAGGGCCTCCCCGGTGAAGGCCGTACCGGTCAACTCATCGAGCCAGGCGATATGGTGCCACGCGTGACCGGGAGTGTAGGCGCTCGCGATCCGGCGATCACCGAAATCGAGTGTCTCTCCCCCGGCAAGCGGGACGATATGGTCGGCCGGCACGGGCTTCACTTCGCCGTGCAGCCGGAGCATGTTCTCTTCGCCGTACACCATCGACGCGCTGCGGACGAGCCGTGACGGGTCGGCCAGGTGCGGCGCGCCGCGCTCGTGCACGTAGACCTTGAGACGGGGATTCGCCTCGGCGAGCTGCCCAACGGCGCCGGTATGATCCATGTGAATGTGCGTCGCGAGCACGATCCGCACGTCACTGAGGGTGGCGCCCAGGGCGCGAATTCCGTCCTGAAATCGGGATAGTGTACTGGCCGGTCCGGTATCGACCACTGCAAGGCCCTCGGAAGTCTCGAGGCAGTAGATGCCGATGTGGCCGGGGCGGCCGAGATACTCGAGGTCCAGGAGCGAAGTGCCAGGGGCAACGGTCGTCACGGGGAGGAAAATGGCGGATCGGCGTATCGGCGGAAAGTCGGGGATCGGGGGATCGGCGGATCGGCGTATCGCCGTATTTGTCGGCATCCTGCTGACGGCTCACGGCTCACGGCTCACGGCCCAGGTCTGGCAGCCGATCTCGATGGCTGGGATCCAGCGCGTGTCGGGCAAGGTCGATTCGGTCTTCATCGACCGCCAGGCGCCCGAGTTCGTCGTGGGCGGTGGTGACTGGGTCAGTTATCTCGCGGCGAGGCTTGGTGCGGTCCCCATTCCCGAGCCCAGCGGCATCAAGGTCTCGGTAGACACCGCGCGTATCCTCGTGATGGGCAAGCTGTCGGACCTGCCGCCGGAAACGCTGTCCCTGCTTGGCCCCATGGCCACGCTGGTGGATCCCAATACTCCCCTCGAGGCCGAAGTTGTCATGGCGCCCACTGGACCAGGGGCCGTGCGATTCGTCCTCACCACCATTCGGGTCGGCGGCTTTGCCATTCCCGAATCGATCCTCGCGCGATTTCTCGCCCAGGTAGGCGGGCGATATCCGGTGCTTGGAAAGTCCGGGCGTGAGCTGCTGGTCGGCGTTCCCGCGGATGGACACGTGAGCCTGGTCCAGGATGGAGTGCGCATATGGGTGGACAAACCTGGCAATTAGGGCGGATAGGGCGGATAGGGCGGTTAGGACGGTTAGGGCGGTTGGAATGGTTAACCGTCGCAACCGTCGCGACCGCCTTCACCGTCGCTTGTGATGATCTCACCATTACCACGCTGGAATTCACGACGTGGGGCGGCAGCCACATCGGCCTCGTCATCACGGTCAGCGGCGGAACGGTCGAGTACGATTGCGCCGAAGGGGAAATCCTCGAGCCCATCCACATCAACAACGGAAAATTCAACGTCCTCGGCCTGCACTATATGGGAATGGGCGGACCGATCGGTGTCGACAAGGTGAACCCGCGACCCGCACGCTTCGAAGGAACGGTCAAGGGCGACCAGATGACGATGGTGGTGACGCTCACGGACACGAAGGAACAGGTGGGGTCGTTCAACCTGGTCCGGGGCGAGAACCCGCACGTCGTGAAGTGCTTGTAAGCGGGCCACGGGCGACGGGCGACGGGCTACGGGCGAATGGCCCTCATCACGGCTGGCCGATTCGTGATGATCCCGGATGCGCCGCGTGCCCAAAGTAGCGTTGCAATTGCCGGTTCATCGACGGTCCACACGTGGACCGGCCTCTGCTGTCGCCGCGCCGCTTCGATGAACCACCGCTTCGGCACCTCCAGCTTTCCCTTCCAGCGCCACGGAACCGCATAGCAGAGACAGCGCGGTGACGCGCTTTCCAGGTGCAGTCGCCCCAGGGCGTACAGTGCGCTGACATCGCGGCGATCCGCGCCGATCAAGTAGGGTCCCTTCCGCAGCAGCTCCAGGGCACGATGCTGGAATGACGCGATTACGACGCGCTCCCGCGCTCCGGCGCGATCGATCTCCGCGGCGACCGCGGCCTGGGCCTCGGGTGCCTTGACCTCGAGCAGGATTGGAATCGTGGGAAAGGCCTCGAGCACCGCGCGCAGCGTGGGGATTCGCGCCCCTCCTCCGGCGTCCGCGCGCTGCAGCTCCTCGAGCGTCAGCCCCGCGACGGCTCCGGTGCCGTTCGTGGTCCTGTCGATGCTGGGATCATGGATGACAACGGCAATTTCGTCGGCCGAGAGGCGGACGTCGAGCTCGAGCGCGTCGGCTCCCTGCTCGATGCCCAGCCGAAATGCTTCGAGGGTATTCTCGGGTGCTTCAGCGGAAGCCCCACGGTGGGCGACGACGAGAGGCCTGCCTGGTTCTATCAGCGGGTTCACAAACCCCGCTCAATCCCCGTCGCGGGTGAGCGCGATCAGGAGGTTCCGCATCGCGACCTGCCACACCAGCGGCTGTCCGGGCAGATCCTCGCGCCTTTGATCTCGCAGGAGGGCGATCTCTCCATCCGTGATCAGGTTCTGGCCGCCAATGCTCGAGGTGAGCAGGTCGGTCCGTCTCGCCAGCATTCCCTCGGCGGCGATGCGCACCGCGCGTCCATCGTGCGCCACGAGCGCGCCGGTAAGCTGCACTACCTGTACCGGGGTATCGAGCGAGGTGAGCCAGGGGAAATTCACCGTATAGCCGGTCCCCAGCTCGAGGACTTTCTTGCCCAATATCCCCTTCTGCCTGAGAAGGTACTGGCTCAACTCGACCGTGATGACGAGGCTGTGAGAGTTGCCGTCGGGGACAGCGAGCCTGGCCGCGTATTGAATCCACTGCTGTGACGGTCGGCCGATGGCGAGCCGCATCTTGTCGGTCCCGCCACCGATCAGGCTGTCGCCTTTCTCGAGGCAGTCACCACCGAGAGCGGCAGGACATCCGAAGCTGACGTCTGGTGGCACGGCGCCGCTCGGCAACCTGGCATCGTACGCGTTCTTCGCGCGCAGCGAGTCGAGGTAGCTGTTCATCTCGACGATCAGTTTGCCCATCGGGCTGGTGGGTCCGCCCGCGGGCTCGAAGACCACCTCCTGGGTTGCACCCCGCTGATACGCGATCGCGAAGTGGCCGATCGCGCTCGAGCTCACCGGATCATTGCGTCCCGCAAACCAGGGCGGATGCTCCAGCATCTTGTCACCGACGCCGCTGTTCAGTGTGGCGCCAGTCGTCGCGCAGGAAGCGCAAAGCGTAAAGAGCAGAGTGCAAAGCCTATCGCAGCCAGACATTGAAATCTCCGCACTGCCCACTGGCAGCTAGCAGCTAGCAGCTAGCAGCTAGTAGCTACTCGTGACTCGGGTCTCGCGACTCAGAAAGCGGCCGTACCACGAGAGGTACCGTTCCCACCGGTCCTTGACGTAGGACGGCTTGCTGATCCCGTGATGCTGCCCCGGATACACCACCAGCTCCGTCGTCCGGCCCAGCCGCTTCATCGCCTGGTACATCTGTTCCGAATTGATGATCGGCACGTTCCAGTCGGACGAGCCGCCCATCCAGAGCGTCGGGGTCGTGATCTTCTCCACCGACCAGAAGGGTGAGATGCGGTCCCAGGCCTTCTGGTTGCGCCAGGGCAGGCCGAGCTCGATTTCCCAGAGGTACTGGTAGTGATCGTGCCCGTAGTTCGTGGTGTAGAGCGCCTCGCTCGCCCCCGACACCGCGGCCTTGAACCGGGTGCTCTTGGTGATCACATAGTTGGTGAGGATGCCGCCGTAGGACCAGCCACCGACGCCGAGCCGCTCGGGATCGGCGACGCCCATCTTCACGGCTTCATCCACCGCGGCCATCACGTCGTCGAAGTCCTTGTTGCCCCAGTCGGCCATGATGGCGCGGGTGAACCGGGCGCCGTAGCCCGAGGAGCCGCGAGGGTTGGGCAGGATCACCGCATAGCCATTGGCCGCGAGCAGCTGGGCCTCGAACGAGAATGACACGTCGTACTGTCCGACCGGGCCGCCATGGATGCGAAGCAGCGCGGGTCCAGCCTGACCCGGCGTCGCATTCAGGGCGGGAAAGAGGAAGAACTCGACTGGTGTCCCGTCCTTCGCGTGGGTGGTGATGGCCTGGGGTGTGACCAGGTTGAGCGAGTCGAGCAACGCCTTGTTGGCGAAGGTGACCTGACGAATGCTCGTCGCGGTCGTCGCGAAGACCTCGTTGGGGAGGGTGGGCTCGCTCACCAGGGCGACAGTCGATCCATCCTTGAGCAGGTCATACGCATCCACCGAGCGCGGGCCCTTGATGACCCGCGTCGGCGCGCCACCGTCGAACGGCACCTGGACCAGGTGCTGCTCGCCGCTGTCTTCCATCATGACGAACACGCTCCTGCCATCGGGCGCGAAGCGCGGGCCGGACACCGGCCGCTCCAGCGCAACCGTGAGCGGACGCGGCGTCCCCCCTTCCGCGGGGATCACCGCGAGATGGGCCGGGTCGTATATCAACGCGACGGGCTCACTCGATGGCTGGCGGGTGTACGCGATCAATCGTCCGTCGGGACTCCACGACGGATCCTCGTCCTGGCCCGGGTCGCTGGTGATCCGCCGGGTGCTCGAGCCCTTCGTGGTGTCGCTGGTCGAGACCGTGAAGATGTCGCTGTTGTAGGACCCGTCCACGCTGTCACGATTGCTCTGGAAGGCGATGAGCCGGCCATCGGGGCTCCACGCCGGATTCGAGTCATCCCAGTCACCCGAGGTGAGCTGGGTGTACTTCTCGGTGGTAACGTCGAAGACGTAGAGGTGGTTGCGCCGGCGGTCGAGATACCCGGTGTAATCGCGCTTGAACTGGAGCCGGTCGACCACCACGGGCCGCGGTGTCTTGGCCTTGAGACCGACCCATGACGAATCGCCGGCCTGCTCCGGGGTGGGATCCTTGACGGTGAGAAGAAGCCTGGTCCCGTCGGGCGACCATTCGAATCCTTCCACGCCTTGCTTGATCTCGGTGAGCTGATCCGCCTCGCCTCCCTGCCGGTTGAGAAGCCAGACCTGGGTTTCGCCCTCGTCACGCGCGGAGAGAAACGCGAGCCATTTCCCGTCCGGACTGAATCGCGGTGAGGAGGAGGAGGCGCCCTTCCGCGTCATCGCGACCGCGTCGCCGCCAGCCACGGGGGACATCCAGATCCGGCTCTCGCTCTTGTCGGTCTTGAGGTCGGAGGTGGAGATGGTATACGCCACCCATTTCCCGTCCGGGCTCACTCTCGGATCAGACAACCGCTTGATCGCGAAGTAATCGTCGATCTTCAGTGCGCGCTTGGCTTGCGCATGGAGAGGGGGGCACAGAGCACAGAGCACGGAGCACAGGACCGCGCAATACCGATTCATAAGCTTCACGCGTTGGCAGGTGGTTGCAGGAAAATCTACAATGGTGCGAAGGTGCGTCGCGCAGTATCCTTGCTGTGCTCCGTGCCCTGTGCTCCGTGCTCTGTGCTCTTCCAACCCGGACGACGATGCCAGACTCCTCGCTCGATCGCCGCGATTTCCTGAGGCTCGGCGCCGCGTTCACCGCGGCCGGACTCGTCCCTCGCGAGTTCCTGGCCTCCCCATCCGCCCAGGCGAACCTGGAGGAGGCCGGCGTGTTCGACCTCTCGACCCGGATTGCGTCGGGCGAGCTCACCGCGCGTTCGCTTACCGAGCAGTACCTCCAGCGCATCGAGTCGATCGACCGGGCCGGTCCGAAAATCAACTGCGTCCTCGAGACCAATCCCGCCGCGCTCGAGATCGCCGACCGGCTCGATGCCGACCGCCGCGCCGGGCGGCTGCGCGGCCGGATGCATGGGATTCCCGTCCTCATCAAGGACAACATCGGGACCGCGGACAAGATGCAGACCACCGCGGGCTCCCTCGCGCTCCTGGACGCGAGGCCGGCCGCGGATTCCCACATCGCGGCCCGACTCCGTGAGGCGGGCTGTGTCATCATCGGGAAGACCAACCTGAGCGAATGGGCCAATTTCCGGTCGTCCCATTCGACCAGCGGCTGGAGCGGACGGGGCGGGCTCTGCCGGAATCCGTACGCGCTCGACCGCAACACCTCCGGCTCGAGCAGCGGATCGGGCGGCGCGGGCGCCGCCGCCCTCGCCACCGTAACCGTGGGGACCGAGACCGACGGCTCGATCGTCTCACCGTCCAATTCGTGCGGACTGGTTGGACTCAAGCCGACCATCGGCCTCGTGAGCCGCACCGGCATCATCCCGATCTCGCACACCCAGGACACCTCGGGACCGATGACGCGATCGGTGTACGATGCGGCCGCTCTGCTCACCGTGCTCGCGGGTAGCGATCCCAAGGACACCTCGACCGCGCGGGCCGATATCCAGCGGTCCCGCGACTATACCTCGTTCCTCAAGAACGAGAAGCTGACCGGGGTGCGGATCGGGGTGGTGCGTGAGCAGCTCATGGGGTACAGCACCCACGCGGACCGCATCGCGGAGGATGCGATCAAGGCGCTCAAGGAGCTGGGTGCCATCATCGTGGACCCGGTGAAGCCGCCGGCCGCCATGGGGAACGAGCTGGGCAAGGCCGAGTTCGAGGTCATGCTCTACGAGTTCAAGGCGGGGCTGGAAGCGTACTTCGCGGGCGTGAACGCGCCGGTGAAGACGCTGGCCGACCTCCACGAGTTCAACGAGAAGAACCGCGACCGCGAGATGCCGTACTTCGGGCAGGAAACCGTCGCGATGGCAATGAAGAAGGGCCCGCTGACGACGCCCGCGTACCGCACCGCGCTGGCCAAGTGCCGGCGCATCGCGCGGGCGGAGGGAATCGACCTGATGATGCGGACCCACCGGCTCGATGCGCTCTTCGCGCCGACCGGTACGCCGGCCTGGGTCACCGACCTCGTCAACGGCGACAGCCCCGGCGGCGGCAGCTCGACCCTCGCGGCGGTCGCGGGGTATCCGCACATCACCGTGCCCGCGGGGATGGCGATGGGACTGCCGGTGGGTGTGTCGTTCTTCGGCCGAGCGTGGAGCGAGCCGGTGCTGCTCAGAATCGCGTACGCCTTCGAGCAGGCGACGAAAGCAAGGCGGGCGCCCAAATACCTGGCCAGTGCATCGCTTTGAGCTGCTAGCTGCTAGTAGCTAGTAGCTAGTAGCTAGTGGCTAGTGGCTAGTAGCCTCCTGCTACAACCTCCTCATCAGCACCCGCTCCACTCGATGATCCGCGCCTTTCTCGAGGATGAGATTGGCGCGGTTTCTCGTTGGCAGGATGTTTTCGCGCAGGTTCGGGCCGTTGATGTTGGTCCACACCGTATTCGCCATCGCCTTCGCCTCCCGGATCGACAGCTCGGCAAACTTCCGGAAGAATGACGTCGGATCCCGGAAGGCGGTCTCCCGGAACGTGAGGAACCGCTCGACGAACCATTTCCGGATCAGTCGCTCGTCCGCATCGAGGTAGATCGAGAAGTCGAAGAAGTCGGAGACGAACACCTGGGGCCCCTTTGGCGCCACGGTTCCCGTGTGGAGGACTCCCAGCCCTTCGAGGATCAGGATATCGGGGCGGCTCACACTGACGTACTTCCCGCGCACGATATCGTAGGTCAGGTGCGAATACACCGGCGCCTTCGCCTCGGCCTTCCCCGACTTGAGGTCGGCCAGGAACCTGACCAGCCGCCTCAGGTCGTAGCTCTCCGGGAATCCCTTCCGCTCCATCAGTCCGTGCGCCCTGAGCACCGCGTTCGGAAAGAGAAAGCCGTCGGTGGTCACCAGGTCCACCTGCGGATGGCTCGGCCAGCGCTTGAGCAGGAGCTGCAGCAGCCGCGCGAACGTGCTCTTCCCGACAGCGACGCTTCCCGCGATGCCGATGATGTAGGGGACCTTTGGGGTGCGGCGGTCGAGGAACGTCCCGGTCGTCGCGTGGAGCTCCTGCACCGCGGCGACATGCAGCGAGAGCAGCCGCGACAGCGGGAGGTAGATCTCCTCCACGTCGCGAAGCGAGATCGGGTCGTTGACGCCCCGGAGCTGCTCCAGCTCACCCGCCGAGAGCGTCAGCGGGGTCTTGTCGCGCCGCCGCCGCCACTCTGCGCGGGTGAACTCGACGTACGGCGAGGCCTCGTTGTGGCGCGGCATGCGGATCAGGGAAGGGGACGGAAGCTGAGGGTGAGCTGCCAGCGGCCGCCGGCCAGCTGCCAGAAATTGAAGTACCGCGCCGTCACTTCCCGAGACTTGTTGCCGGAGACCACGGTGTAGGTGATCGTGCCCGCCTCGTACGCCCGGTCTCCCGCGACATCGAGCCGGTCCGTGTTGGTCGCGGTGGCGTGCACCGAATCCCTGATGGCACGGCGGTTTGCGAGGAGCCGCGCGACGATGGCGTCGCCGCCCTGCACGTCGCCCTCCGGCGTCCTCAGGACCGCCTCCGCCGTGTACACCGACCGGAGCATCGCGGAGTCGCCGCGGACCAACGCGTCGCCCCAGGTCACGTTGGTCGCTACGATCGCGCCCATCACGGAGGCAGGCGCGGTCTCGGCCGTCGGGGGAGGTGGAGGGGCTTGAACGGGAACGGGTTCCCGGCATGCCAGGGCGACCAGAATTGTGCAGCCGAGGGACCGGGGCGTCATTGGGCAGAAAGGTAAGCGGCTAGCTGCTAGCTGCTAGCCACGAGCTGCTGGTAGCTAGCAGCTAGTAGCTAACTTCTCCCCATGCTTTCACGATTCGATTTCCTGCTCGCGGGATCGAGCGCCGTACTCCTGCGCTATCATCGTCGTGCTTCGCTCGTCCTCCGCGGTGCCATCGTCCATGACGGCACCGGTGCTTCCGGTGCGCGAGTCGATGTGTCGATCGAATCGGGCCGGATCACGGGCGTTGGTACCGGGCTCACTGGTTCGCGTGTCATCGACCTGGGCGGACTGGTCCTCGCACCGGGGTTCGTCGACATCCACTCCCATGGTGACGGCACGCTCGACGAAGACGGCCGAGCCGAGTCGCTGATCCGGCAGGGCATCACGACGATCGTGGCGGGACAGGATGGTGGCTCACGCGCCGATCTCTCCGCGCCATGGCCCAGCTCATCGGTCAACGTCGCGAGCATGATCGGGCTTGGCACCGTGCGCGGCGCGGTCGTGGGCGAGGATGACCGGCCCGCGACGCCCGCGGAGCTTGCGCGCATGGTGGCGATGGTGGAGCAAGCCGTCGCGAACGGGGCGTGCGGCGCATCGAGCGGCCTCGAGTATCCACCCAGCGGATTTGCCCGCCCTGACGAGCTTGCCGCGGTCTGTCGCCCCCTCGCCGCGAAAGGTCTGCCCTACGCGACCCACATGCGGAACGAGGACGACCGGCTGCTCGAGTCGATCGACGAATCGATCGCGGTCGCGCGCGGTGCGAGCTGTCCGCTCGAGGTTTCCCATCTCAAGGCGCAAGGCCCTCGAAACTGGGGCAGGATGGGTGACGCGCTCGCCCGGCTCGAGGCCGCGCGCGCCGCGGGACTCGATGCCGCGTTCGACATCTATCCGTACGTCGCGTACGCGACCGGACTGGCGAATCTTTTCCCGCTCTGGAGCCGTGATGGAGGGAACTCGCAGTTCCTTGCCCGGATCGCCAGTGATTCCCTCGAGACCCGCCTTCGCGCCGAGACCGAGGCGAAGGTGAGCCTCATCGGGGGCTGGGACAACGTGCTGGTGTCGAGCGCGCCCTCCAGTGGCGACCAGGCCGCGGTCGGAAAGCGACTCGGCCAGTACGCCCAGTCGAAACAGGCGGATCCCTACGAGACCACCGTGGCGCTCCTTCAATCCCACCAGGGCCAGACCGGCATGGTTGGGTTCGCGATGAGCGAAGAGAATGTCGAGCGCGGCCTCGCGCATCCGCTGGCGTCGGTGTGCAGCGATGGAGGCGCGGTCGCGATCGACGGGCCGACCCGCCGCGGGCGCCCGCATCCGCGCAGCGTGGGGACGTTCCCGCGGGTGCTCGGCCGCTACGTGCGCGAGCGCAAGGCACTCCCGCTCGAGGCCGCGATCCACAAGATGACGGCGCGACCGGCCGAACGGGTCAAGCTCGCCGACCGGGGGCGCATCGCGGTCGGGAAGGCGGCGGACCTGGTCGCGTTCGATCCCGCGACCGTTGCCGACAAGTCGACGTTTGAGGACCCGTTCCAGTATCCGGTCGGCGTCGAGCTGGTCATGGTGAACGGTGAGATCGCACTCGAGCGAGGCAAGCGGACCGAGGAGCGTTCGGGCAAGGGACTGCGCCCCGCTTGACCACACCGCCCGCCCGCCCGCCGGGACCGCCCGCCTACGCGTGGTACGTCGTCGCCGTCCTCACGCTCGCGAACGTCTCGGCCTACGTCGATCGGCAGATTCTGACCCTGCTGGTCCACCCGATCAAGCGCGATCTGGCCCTCTCCGATTCCGAGGTGAGCCTGCTCGGTGGGCTCTCCTTCGCGATTTTCTACACCATCCTCGGATTTCCCATCGCCCGGCTCGCCGACCAGCGGAGCCGCCGGGCGATCATCGCGTGGGGCGTGGGGATCTGGAGCTTCATGACCGCGGCGTGCGGCGCGGCGCGGAGCTTCACCCAGCTCCTGCTTGCGCGGGTCGGCGTCGGCATCGGCGAGGCCGCGCTTTCGCCGCCGGCCTTTTCGCTCATCGCCGACTATTTCCCCCGCGAACGACTGGGCACGGCGATCAGCGTCTACACGATGGGGACCTACCTGGGCGTCGGGCTGGCCCAGCTCATCGGCGGCGCGGTGATCGCGCTGGTCAGTGGCGACACCGCATGGAGCCTGCCGATCGTCGGGTTCGTGCGGCCCTGGCAGGTGGCATTCTTCGTGGTGGGACTTCCCGGGATCGTGGTCGTACTCCTCATGTTCACGGTGCGGGAGCCGCGCCGGAATGCGCCGCGGCCGGAGCCGGTGCCGGTAGGTGAGATTCTCGGGCACCTTCGCCGCAACGCCCACACCATCGCCACCCACCACGTGGGCGCCGCGCTCATCGCGCTGGTGAATTACGGCTTCGGCTTCTGGCTTCCGACGTTCTTCGAGCGGACCCACGGATGGACGCCCTCGCGGGCCGGCTATTTGCTCGGCGTCGCGAACCTCACCTTCGGGATCGCCGGCGTGTCGCTGGCGGGACGGCTCTCGGATCGGTGGCAGGCCCGGGGCATGGTCGACGCCAAGCTCAAGGTGTGCATGCTCGCGGCGATTGGCCTGCTCGTCTGCGACGTGGTCACGCCCCTCATGCCGACGGCGATGCTCGCCGCGACGATGATCTTCCCGCTCAGCTTCTTCGCATCGGCGCCGTTCGGGGTCGCCGCGGCCGCTGTGCAGGAGATGGTGCCGGCGCGGATGCGCGCGCAGGCATCGGCTGTGTACCTGTTCGTGATTTCGCTGCTGGGCCTCGCGGCGGGGCCGACCGCGGTGGCACTCGTCACGGACTACGTGTTCCGTGACGAACAGATGGTTCGGTACTCGATGGCGATCGTGGCAATCGCCGGACTCCTGCCTGCGACGTTGCTCCTGCGAGCAGCTCGGGAGCCGTACATACAAACGGTGAGCAGTGAGCAGTGAGCAGTGAGCAGTAAGCAGTGAGCAGTGAGCAGTGAGCAGTGAGCAGTGAGCAGTGAGGAGCAGTGAGTAGTTACTGCCCACAATTCACTACTTACTGCTCACTACTTACTGCTCACTACTTACTGCTCACTACTTACTGCTCACTACTTACTGCTCACTCAGTTCGGCGGAATCCGTAACACCACCGTATCTCCCGGCGAAACGCTGATCTCCTGGCTGAACGGAGTCCGGTTCCCTCCAATCGGATCGGCCTGGAACCGGATCGGCAATCCCGGATTCACCACCGTCCTCGGCAGCTCGAACGTGGCGGTCGAGTTGCCACTCACCTGACCCAGCCGGATCCGCTGCCCCGACCGGAGCGCGTAGACCGTCATGTCGAGGAAGCCCTGGTTCTGCACCTCGACGTAGGCCGGTGCCATCGGATCCACCGGGGGGGCGGACTTGCCGCCGCACGCGGCTGTGACGAGGAGGAGCGCTGCTGCCGTACCGGAGAGGATTCGCATCGGGTTGCTCATGGCGGAATGACGAGGAACACGGTGTCACCAGGCTGTACGTCGATTTCGCGG
>DATEOL010000052.1:0-7536 GCA_035274025.1 Gemmatimonadales bacterium
CTCCGGCTCACGCTCGCCGCGGAGGTCGCGCTGACGGTCGTCTCCCTGGTCACGCTCGTCCTGGCGTGGCGCCGGGTGCCAGGCACCCGGACCATGCTGATCATCGCGGCCGCGCTCCTCCACACCGCGGTCATCTGGGCCTATGCGGTCTGGAACCGGCGAGGCCAGTGGAATCCGGTCGCCGTAACCGTTCGGGACGCGGTCCAGGTCCGTCGCGCCCATTATCGACGCCGGCTCGCCGCGTACCGGTTTGTGGTATGGCTCGCCGTCATTGAAGGCTTCCTGCTCCTCGTCCTGTTGGCGCTGCCCGACATCAAGAGCTGGCCGATCCTCTTGACGCTGCTCTTTCTGGCTGGGGCCGTTGCGTGGACGCTCTTCGACAGCCGCAGGTTGCGCAGGGAGCTCCACGCGCTCGATGACTTCGCGCGCGAGATCGAAAACACCATTTAGCGATTGGGAGAAGTCCATGCTGGTTCTGTTGGCATTGTTGCAGGCCTCGACCGTCCTTCGCGACGTGACCGTGATCGACGGTACGGGCGCCGCTCCACTCCGGAACGCGATCGTCGTCGTGACCGGCGACCGCATCACCGCGGTCGGCCCGCGCGCGAGCGTAAAAATCCCGGCGGGTGCTCGGCTCCTTGAGCTCCAGGGCAAGACGCTGGTTCCCGGTTTCATCGACATGCATGCCCACGTCGCCTTCGGCCCGGTGTACGGTCCGCTCAAGGAGGGCGATCCGCCGCTTCGCACCGAGGTCGACTCGCTCGCTTCGGTGCTGATGCTCCGCCGCTTGCTCGAGTGGGGCGTGACCACGGTCAGGAATCCCGGAGGCCACACAAGGGAAGCCGTTCTCTTCCGCGACCTGGTCAGGAACGGGACGCTTGCGGGGCCGCGCGTGTTCACGGCAGGGGCGGTCATCGACGTGGTATCAGTGCCGGGCGGCCTGATAGATGCGGTGAAGAACGAGGACGACATGCGCTCCGCGGTCCGACGCCAGGTCGCGGCTGGGGTGGACTACATCAAGCTGTACGCGGGACTATCGCCGGCGCTGGTGCGCGCTGGCGTCGACGAAGCGCACCGGCAGGGGAAGAAGGCCATCTCGCACATGCTGGCCACGACATGGACCGACGGAGCCCGTGCGGGTCTCGACGGCATCGTCCACATCGTGCCCGGGTCACCGCTCCTCCTCCCGCCCTCCCGCCGGGCGGCATACATGAAAGGATTTACCGGGACGCAGTTCATGTATCGCTGGTTCGAGCAGGTGGACTTTCAGGCGGGCGAGATCGATACGGCGATCAGCGAGCTGGTGAAGCATGAGACCGTGCTGGACCCGACGCTGGTCACCTTCGAGGCCATGTTCCGCGGTAACGATCCCGCCTTTATCGCCGGTCCGGACCTGGCGACGGCGCCCGCGTCGCTGCTCCGCAACTGGCGCGAAGACTTCCAGCTCAGCTCCGGATGGAGCACGAAGGACTTCACCGAGGCCACCGCCGCGTGGCCCACGGTCCTCAAGTTCACCAAGCTGCTGTACGACCGTGGCGTGAACCTCACCGTCGGCACCGACACGCCCAATCCCTGGGCCGCGCCGGGCACCAGCTTCCACCGGGAGATGGAGCTGTACGCGAAGGCGGGCATACCCCCACTTCAGGTACTTCGGCTCGCGACCCAGTCCGGTGCGAAGGCCCTGGGCATCGATGCCGAGGTCGGCACCGTCCAGCCGGGGAAGATCGCCGACCTGGTGCTGCTCGATGCCGATCCGCTCGCCGACATCCGCAACACCCGGCGCATCGCGTGGGTGATGCAGTCGGGGAAGATGCTGCAGAAATTCCCCGACAACGACGATGCCGAGGCGTTCGAAGCCGCGACCGCAATCATGGACGGGATGGCGCAGGCGGTCCGGAGACAGGATGGCCGCGCGATGGCGAGCCATTACGCCGATAGCGGATCGGTGACCTTCGCGAGCCACGCGTTCTGGGCCTGGAACAAGCCCGACCTGGCGAAGCTCTACCTCGCGTGGGACTCCACCAAGAGCAAGGGAACCTTCATCAGCTGGGACGAGCGGCGCTTCGAGCGACTCGGCCCCGACGCCGTGCTCGGCCTGGCACGACTCCGCCTCGCGCGCGGCACCCCGACCGGCACCGCGTCCGATACATCGAAGGGTTCATGGACCGGCGTTTTCACCCGTCGGAACGGGAAGTGGGCCCTCTCTCACGAGCACGAATCATTCATACCTCGGTGAGCCGTGAGCCGTGAGCCGTGAGCCGTGAGCCGTGAGCCGTGAGTCGCGAGTCGCGAGTCGTGAGACGTGAGACGTGAGACGTGAGCCGTAGGAGGATCGTGGGCAGGTGACGGCAACCGCCCCAACCGCCTCAACCGCCCCAACCGTCCTTACCGGCGGTTGCCATTATCGATATCCGCCGCGATCAGCCACTTCCCACCGACCTTCTGCAGTGCCAGCACGAACTTCCCGGTATCCTGACTTCCCGCGCCGTATCCGTAGGCCCCGATGATGTAGCCCGTGTTGCCCTCGGCAGAGTACGCCAGCGCCCGCAGCTTGAGCTCGCCGCCGGCGCCGGCATAGATCTTCGCAATCGCGGGTCGGCCCCGGGCGCCGGTGGTGCCGGACATCAGGGCGAAGCCGTCCTCGGCGAACAGCTCCGACAGTCCCGGCGGGTTCTTGCCGGTCCAGTTCTTCTCGTAGTCGCGAAGGACGCGATCGAGCTCAGGCGGCAGCGTGACCGACGGTGACTCGGCTGCGGTGGTCGCCTTCTGCGCGGAGAGGGGGCCGGCGATCAAGCCCAGGAGGAGCAGGGCGGGTAAGCGCATGCAGGGACCCGTTCGGACGGTTGAGCCGGGCACGACGGTTTCGAGGGTTGGATTGTTTCTCGCGACTCGCGCCTCACTTCACGACTACATGAGATTCGAAGTTGATGTATGACTTGACCGCGATCTTCAAGTCTCCGCGTGTCGGCTTGATCTCGATGTCCATCGTTTCGCCTTCGCCGAGCTGGAATCGCGCCGGGACCACGTTCGCCTGATTCGGCGGGAGGTCGGCGCCGTCCTTGGCGAGTCGCCGGGCGGTGATCACCGAGTCTCCCTGCAGTAGCTCCAGAGAGACCATGTCACCCGCGGCGATGTTGATGAGGCGCAGGCGATGGGCGACTCCGGCGGTGAGCGGTCCGAATGGAGGATCGCGCTTCGCGTTGAGCACGATCGGTGCGTCAAAGCCCGGGGTGATCACGCCCCACTGCGAGAAGATGAGCAGGTGATCGCGGGTCGGATCCCACCTCGCGCCCGGCTCGAGGACGACGAGACCGCCGTACATCCCCGAGGCCAGATTTCGCGTTTCGGCAACGTGAGAGTGATAGATGAAGGTGCCCGCGCGTGGCGGCGTGAAGCGCACCACGAATGAGTCGCCCGGCGCGATGAGGGGAGCCGGTCGCGTCGCATCACCGCTCCAGCCCGCCACCCCATCGTAATAACTCTCCAGCTCGATCCCATGCCAGTGCACCGAGGCGGGCTCCGCGAGGCGGTTCCGCACCGTGATCGCCACCGGCTCGCCGCGAGTGAGCAGCAACGGCGGTCCCGGGATCACGAGGGAATCTCCCGGCAGCGCGAAACCAATCCCGGGCCCGTTGGCATACACGCCCGGTTTCGAGACCAGGTCGACGCCGAGCTGGCGGCGCGCCGTCACCGTCTTCGGTGTGGCGTCACCCTCCACGTCGATGCCGAGTATGAGCCCGGCCATGCCGGTATTGAGGTGCTCGGTGAGGTTGGCGTGGACGTGCTGCGCGCCGCGCGGACGCCGCGCGAGGTCGTCGTGCTGCTCCGGCTCCACATGGAACGCGACATGACAGTGGAAGAGCCAGCGGCCCGGGTGCGTCGGGCTCCACGTCATCGTGAAGGTCCCCAGCAGCGGCGTGTTCTCGGTCGCCGCCAGGTACTGCTCATCGGCGGGAAGCAGGCGGTCGCCACGCCAGTCACCGCCTCCCTCGACGTGGAAGAATCCGCCGTGGAGATGCATCGGATGGGTCGCCGGGCTTACGCTCACGATCTGCCATCGCGCCGTGTCGCTCATCCGGAAATGCAGCCGCTCGGTCCAGGGCCATGTGCGCCCGTTGATCGTCATGACGAAGGTGGAGTCTTTCACCGGGGCGATGGGGGCGCCGTTCCACGATCCGATGACGAAGAGACGGGAGGGGGCGGCTCCGACCGAATCGACCACGATCACGCCGGAGAGCTGATCACCGGGACCTCGCCGTGCCCTACGGGTGCCTCCTTGATATACGAACATCCCGGCCCGGTCCGCAGTGAACGTGGACGTTCCGCGCGCCCCTGGAGGAACCACGAGTGAATCCCACTTCACGGGATCCTTGAGTCCTGATATGAAGAGGGTGTCGGTGAGGTCGTTTATCACCGAGACCGCTACGGGCGTCCCCAGCGGGACGCGAACGAGCGGACCGGGAATGCTCGGGGCAGCTCCTTCTTCGGTGAAGGCCGCGACCTCGAGCGAGGCGCCGGAGTCGGAACCCGGGAACCAGCGCGACATCCGGACCGAAAGTGACAGCTCGAGCGTATCACCCCGCCGGTGGCCGGCCGGATGGGTATGATCGTTGGACCGGGCGACCGGCAGGGCGGCCTGGGTGCAGGCCGAAAGCGCGAGAACCGCGAGAGTGAGTCGGATAGGTCGGATGAGTCGGATAGTCGGAGATAAGGGCAGAAAAGGGAAGGGCCGGGCATTGCCCGGCCCTCCAGCCGCTCAGTTAGTAGCTAGTAGCTAGCAGCTAGCAGCTAGTAGCGATAGTGCTCCGGCTTGAACGGTCCTTCCGGCTTCACACCGATGTACGCGGCCTGCTCCGGCGTCATCTCGGTCAGCTTCACGCCGAGCTTGGCCAGGTGCAGCCGCGCGACCTTCTCGTCCAGGTGCTTCGGCAGCACATACACCTTCCGCTCGTAGCTCGAATTGTTCTGGTGCAGCTCGATCTGCGCCATCACCTGGTTGGTGAAGCTCGCCGACATGACGAAGCTCGGGTGTCCTGTCGCGCAGCCCAGGTTGAGCAGCCGTCCCTCGGCGAGCACCAGCACGCTGTGCCCGTCGGGAAACACCCACTCGTCGTACTGCGGCTTGATGTTCACCCGCTTGATCCCGGACACCTTCTTGAGGCCGGCCATGTCGATCTCGTTGTCGAAGTGGCCGATGTTCCCGACGATCGCCTTGTCCTTCATCCGCGCCATGTGGGCCGCCGTGATGATGTTGAAGTTGCCGGTCGCCGTGATGAAAACGTCCGCGGTCGCGACCACGTCGTCCACCGTCTTCACCTCGAAGCCTTCCATCGAGGCCTGGAGCGCGCAGATGGGGTCGATCTCGGTGACCACGACGCGCGCGCCCTGGCCGCGAAGCGCCTGGGCGCAGCCCTTGCCCACCTCGCCGTAGCCGCAGACCACGGCGACCTTGCCCGCGAGCATGACGTCGGTCGCGCGGTTGAGCCCGTCGATCACCGAGTGACGGCAGCCATAGATGTTGTCGAACTTCGACTTGGTCACCGAATCATTGACGTTGATGGCGGGGAAGAGCAGGGTGCCCACCTTCATCATCTCGTAGAGCCGGTGGACACCGGTCGTGGTTTCCTCGGAGACGCCGCGGAGACCGGCCGCAATCCGGGCCCAGCGGCCCGGAAAATTCTTCTGGTTGGCCCGAAGCAGCTCGAGAATGACTCCCCACTCCTCGGGATCATTCGCCGCGTCGAAGGCCGGCACCTTGCCGGCCTTTTCGAATTCGGCGCCCTTGTGAACCAGCAGGGTGGCATCGCCTCCGTCATCGAGCAGCAGGGTCGGCCCGGCGCCGTCGGGCCAGATCAGCGCCTGCTCGGTGCACCACCAGTATTCCTCGAGGGTCTCGCCCTTCCAGGCGAAGACCGGCGTGCCTTTCGGTTCCTTCACTGTCCCGTTCCGGCCGACGACGACCGCGGCCGCGGCGTGATCCTGGGTCGAGAAGATGTTGCAGGAGACCCACCGCACATCGGCGCCGAGGTCGACCAGGGTCTCGATGAGCACGGCGGTCTGCACGGTCATGTGGAGCGAGCCCATGATGCGGGCACCAGCGAGCGGCTTCCTGCCGCGGTACTCCTCGCGCAACGCCATGAGGCCCGGCATCTCGAACTCCGCGAGCCGGATTTCCTTGCGGCCATGCTCGGCCTCGGACAGATCCTTCACCTTGAAGGGCTCGCGCCCCGATTCCTTCGCGACGGCAAAGGGGTGCACGGCGGCCATGACGACGGTCATCTCGGTCTGCTCCTCACTCGGGTTTGGTCGCCGTGGCCACGAACAGCCCCGGCCCTTTCGCCTCCGGCACCGGCGGCAGCGCGACGTAGCGCACGTCGCGAAGCCCGGCACCGGTCATCCACTCCATCACGTGGGCCTGGCCGAAGCCGTGCCAGAGGTGTCCCATCTGCTGTGAATAATGCGCGCGTTCGTGCGGCTGCAGGTCCAGCACGAGAATGCGGCCCCCGGCTTCCAGGGCATGCGCGGCCTCCGCCAGCACGCGTCCCGGATCGGGCACGAACGGCAGCACCAGGACCAGCGCCGCCAGGTTGAGCTCGGCTTCGCGCACCGGCAGCAGCTCGAGCTCGCCCTGGCGAAACTCGACGTTGCCGAATCCCTCCAGCCGCGCGCGCGCGGCCGCGAGCATCGGCGCCGATTCGTCGACCGCGATCACCCGCGACACGAAGGGTGCGACAGCCGCGGTGAATGCACCCGTCCCCGCGCCGAGGTCGCCCACGATCCACGAAGGATCGAGCAGGCCCAGCGTCGCGGAAAGCTCGGACCGGGCACCGAAGAGCTCCTCGCGCATGCGGTCCCACTGGCCGGCCTCGGTGTCGAAGAACTCGCGCGAGCGACGATGCCGCTCCGCGAGCACGGGCCGCACCCGGGTGCGATCGCGCTTCGCGGAAGCACTCGCGGCCATCTCTTCGCGCACCAGATCCCAGAGGCGGCCTCGTGAAGAGCCTTCCAGGGGGCTCGAAAGCCGATAGAGCTGGCTGGGTCCCTCGGCGCGGGACGTCACCCAGTCCTCGTCGGCCAGAACCTTCAGGTGGCGGCTGACGGTGGACTGGGGCAGCTGGAGGACATCCTGCAGCTCCCGGACGTTCAACTCGTTGTTTTCCAACAAGATAAGAAGCCGAACCCGGATGGGGTCGGTGAGGGCGGACAGCTGGTCGAGGAGGACGGCCGGTGATCCCATATATCCTTATATCCGGATACTAGGATGATCATGGCTGCCCGTCAAGATCCGTCTCCAAGGTCTCCAAGGTCTCAAAGATCTCCAAGGTCTCAAAGTCTCAAAGGTCTGATTCCTCACTCGGAGACCTGTGCCCTTGGAGACTTGGAGACCTTGGAGACCTTGGAGACTTGAGACCCGGAGACCAAGAGACCATGATTGCCGAGGTTCCAAACAGACCGGAGGAGCAATGCTGAAAGAATTCCGAGAGTTCATCATGCGCGGGAACGTCATCGATCTCGCGGTCGGCGTCATCATCGGCG
>DATEOL010000053.1:0-13158 GCA_035274025.1 Gemmatimonadales bacterium
GGCCACGGCGTTCCGGGCCAGGGTGCGCTTCATGTTGGTGACGCGGCCGTGGGCGGCGAGCTGACGCTCGAACTCTGGTCGGGATGCTGGTGGGATTTCTGAATCGTGAAGCGGGGCGATGCGGGCCATGGTCTCAAAGTAACGAAGCGAAGCCCGGCGCCTACGCCGTCAGTGGTGCCGGCCGACCCCCTTGCGGAAGGGAACCACCGGTCGCGTCAGCTCCACCGGCTGCGACCCCTGTACGATCTGGTAGGATCTGCCCGGCTGCAGGTTCGCGTACGTCGTCTCGGTCCGGGTCGCGTCAGGCCACCGCACCCTGACCTCTTCGATGCGCGCCGCCGTGCCCAGACCGGCGTGCAGCCTGAGGCTCCCGGCGCCGAACGACCCACCCGTCCCGACGGTGCGATGGATCTTCCGTATCTGGCCGGCGGAATCCGCGACCGTGATCTCCACCCGCGCGCCGATCGCGCTCCGGTTCGCCGTCGTTCCCTGGAGCTCGAGGCTGATCCATGTGGTTGCGGGCCATCCCGGGTTCTCGAAGAGCACGCTGGTGAAGATGTCGCCCTGGTAGGCACCGCCGATCACGGCGTAGATGTCCTCGTCGCCGTCCTGGTCGAGGTCGACGAACGCGGTCGCGTGGCCCTTCTGGATGTGGGCAAAACCACCTTCGACCGACACTTCCTCGAAGGGTCCGCCAGGGCGGGCCCGAAACATCCGGTTGGGAATCACCGCGCGGAGCTCGGGATTGCCGGTGCCTACGTAGAAGTCCAGCAGGCCATCGTTGTCGAGGTCGCCGTAGTTGCTCCCCATCGCGAAGATGACCTTGTCGGACAAGCCCTGCTCCCGGGTCACGTCGGTGAAGGTGCCATCGCCGTTGTTGTGATAGAGCGCTGACGGTTCGACGGTGGTCTTCCTGCCACTGACATTCACGGTTGCGGCGATGCCCAGGTACTCGGCCGCCACGGCGTCCTGCAGCTCGCCGCCATTGCGGACGTCATAGCTCAGGACCAGCAGGTCTTCCCAGCCGTCGTTGTCATAGTCCCAGAACCAGGCGGGAAACGAGGCGAGCGGCCGCTCGATACCCGCGACTTGCGAAACCTCCTCGAAGCGCTTTCCGCCCCGGTTCAGGTAGAGCCTGTTCGGCCCCATGAAGACCGACGCGAAGAGGTCGGGATACCCATCGTTGTTGACGTCCCCCCAGGAGACCGCCTTCACGAACTCGTCGAGGTCGATCCCCAGCTGGTGGGAGACTTCCTTGAAGCTGCCATCGGCCTGCTGTTGGTACACCTCGGTGCGATGCGCATTCCCGCGAGAGCGCACCTGCGACTCGTGGGCGACGGCGATATCGAGACGGCCGTCGAGGTTGAAGTCTCCAAACGCCGCCGAGTTCGAGGGATGGGGGGAAAACAGGCCAGCGGGGACCGTCACGTCGGCGAACTTGCCGCCACCCAGGTTCCGGATCAGCGAGAAGGGGAAGGTGCCCGCGTCTCCGAGCCACGCGCCGCGCACGATCAGGAGGTCTTCCTTCCCGTCGTTGTCGTAGTCGGCGTGCACGCAGTTGAGGCCGCCGACGATTCCGTCGAGGCCGGTCGAGGCGATTTCGTCGCTATACCCGCCCATGCCGTCCGCCACGAAGAAATGGGGCGTGTCGGCAAGGCCCCACGAGGTGGTGAAGAGATCGAGCAGGCCGTCACCGGTGAAGTCCTCGATGCAGACCCCGCCGGCCTGGCCTTCCACGGCCACGCCCGCGTCTCCCGCGATGTTGTGGTAGACCGGAAACGCGGGATCCCGGCGGGTGCCGAGTCCGCCGATGAGGAACCGGCCGGGGACCTGCTCGGGATAACCGCCCAGTGCCAGGTACGCGATGTTGAGCAGGTAGCGGCTGGCGAGGTCGTCGGGATGGACCGCCAGGATCTTCCGGTAGACGTCGATGGCGTTCCGGGCCCCTTCCTGCCTGGTGTGACGCGCCGCCCCGTCGAGCGGCAGGATGCACATGTTCGCCGCGGGATTGAGCGCGCAGTTCTCCTGTTCGCCCAGCCGGAGCCACGCGATACCGAGAAGGTCAAAGTATCCCTTGTTGGTCTTGGGGTCGGGCGGGACCGGCGCCTCCCGCGCCAGCGTATCGAGCTGCGCGATGGCGTCGCGGTTCCTGCCGGCCATCAGAAGCTCGCTCGCGAGGGCGAAGCGTCCCTCCACCCGGTCGCGGCCCGAGGCTCCCGCGAGCAGCGTGCGCAGCGCCTCCGAACGCTCCCGGTTGAGGAACGGGTTCCGAATCGCCTCGGCGACGGATTTCGCGTTGAGCTTGGCGAGGGTATCCGCCATGCGCGCCGTGCCGTCCCCCACGGGGCGGGTGTGGGGCGCGCCGCAGGCGAGGGCGAACACCGCCAACCCGAGGGCAAGGCGGAGTCCGGGTCTAGATTGGGGCATGCCTCAATATCACCATGGGTGAACCCGCCGCGCGCAACCGGCCCGGCCAGATCCTGTTCGCCAGCCTGGTCGGGACGACAATTGAGTTCTTCGATTTCTACATCTACGCGACAGCCGCGGTCCTCGTTTTCCCCCGGCTCTTTTTTCCGGCAGCCGATCCGGCGGCTGCCACCCTGGCCTCGCTCGCGACCTTCGCCATCGCGTTTCTCGCGCGGCCCATCGGCTCCGCGCTGTTCGGCCACTACGGCGACCGGATCGGGCGGAAGGCGACGCTGGTCGCGTCGCTCCTCACGATGGGCCTCTCTACCGTGACGATCGGGTTCCTGCCGTCCTACGCGTCGGTCGGGCTCGCGGCGCCGTTCCTCCTGGCGCTCTGCCGCTTCGGTCAGGGACTCGGTCTGGGTGGGGAATGGGGCGGGGCCGTGCTGCTCGCGACCGAGAACGCGCCCCCGGAGAAGCGCGCGTGGTACGGCATGTTCCCGATGCTCGGCGCGCCGATCGGGTTCTTTCTCTCCGGATCCGTCTTCCTGCTGCTGACCCGCTTCCTCTCGGAGGAGCAATTCTTCCGGTTCGGATGGCGGCTTCCGTTCATCACCAGCGCGGTGCTGGTCATGCTCGGCCTCTACGTGCGGCTCACCATCACCGAGACACCGGTCTTCGCGCGCGCGGTGGAGCACCGGGTGCGGGTGCCGATGCTTTCGCTCTTTCGCGACCACTGGCGTGCCCTGACCGTCGGCGTCCTGGTATCGCTCTCGGTGTTCGTGCTGTTCTACATCCTCTCGGTCTTCGCGCTCACCTGGGGGACCAGCGAGCTGGGGTACACCCGGACCCGGTTCCTCGAGATCCAGCTCCTGGGCATGCTCTTCTTCGGCGCCGGTATCCCGATCTCGGCGCGCCTCGCGGAACGGGGGCGCCGGAACGTGTCCGCCTGGATCAACGTGGGGATCGGGCTCTACGGATTCGCCTTCGCGCCGCTTTTCGGGGCGGGAGTCGGGGGCGTCACCACCATGACGGTGCTGGGACTGCTGCTGGGGGGGCTGGTCTACGGGCCGCTCGGCACGCTCCTGTCGGAGCTGTTTCCGACGTCGGTCCGGTACAGCGGCGTTTCACTTGCGTTCAACCTGGCGGGGATCGTCGGCGCTTCCGTGGCTCCGTACATCGCCACGACACTTGCGCGTTCCTACGGATTGAAAGCGGTGGGAGCCTACGTCACTGGCTCGGCCCTGGTGTCGCTAGTCGGTTTGTGGCTGGCGGGGGAAACCCGGGACAGGCAGTTGTAACCGCAATTAGAAATTGCAGATCTCAGATCTCAGAAGTAGAAGTAGGGCGCCTGGGCAGTCACACTTCTACTTCTGAGATCGGCAATCTGAAATCTCAGATCGCTTTTTTCGGTAGTGCCGCCACGATAAGAGGCAAGGCCCGCTGAATGTCCTGTGTGCCAATACGAGATCCCGGAAAGTGTCCCATCCTCACGACGACGAGATCCAGGGACGGAACGACGTAGGTATCCTGTCCCCCGGCTCCCCGGAACGCGAACGCATCGCGGGGCAGGCCCCAGACTCCCTTGGCGTTCACCCACACCATTGCGCCGTAGGTTGAATCGGCCCAGGCCGGCGCCGGAGTCGACACGAACTTCGTCCATCCTTCCGGCAGCAGCCGTTCGCCGTTCCAGACCCCGTCCTTGAGATAGAGCATGCCGAGCCGTGCCCAGTTGCGGGGCGTGCCGTAGTCGTAACCGGTGAGGAGGAAGTTCCCGTACGGGTCGGTCTCCAGCACCTGGCGGCGGATCCCGATCTTGTCGAAGAGCGCGCGTTGCGGGAAGGTGAGGTATTCCTCGCCGCGCTTCGTCACCGCTTCCTTGGCCAGCAGCCCCAGCGTGAGGGGGTCGACGTTGCGGTAGCGGCCGAAGGTATTGGGCGGGAACTGCGGCTCGCGGGTGACCGAGAACTGGAAGGCATCGATCGCCCCGGTATAGATCAGGTCGTGGTCGTGATAGCCGGGCCGGTCTTCCTGGCTTCCGCGGCTGAACCGGAGTCCACTCGACATCCGCATCAGGTCCCGGATGGTGATCTTCGCGCGCGGATCGTTCGGCGTCCTGCGCCATTCAGCCACCGGCGCCGGATCGTCGAGCTTGAACACCCCCTGCCTGATCAGGATCCCGATCAGCGTTCCGGTGATGCTCTTTCCCATCGACCAGCTCTCGAGCTGCATGTCCTTGCTGGCGCCATTGGCGTAGCGCTCGGCGACGATGCGGCCGCGATGCACCACCACCACGCCCGCGGTGAGGCCCTCCACGTGGGCAAACGCGGTGTCGACCGCCTGCCGCATCCTCGCGGTGTCGAGGCCGGCCGGTGGCGGCTCATCGGCAATCAGGTCGCCCATCGGCCACGGGGTCGTCGCCGCATCGGGCAGCGTGGACGTCACGGGGACCGGCGTGAAGAAGACCGTGTCGCGGCCCGGCTGGTGGATGACGCACCCCTGGTCACCATACCGTTTGGCCTCGCGCGTGATCCGGTTCGCGACCGTGAGCCGCACGAGTCCGCGATCGCGTTCGACATGCACGTCACTGATGGAGTCGAGCCGCGCGCCGAGGAAGTAGTCGGATACGTGGTCGAGCGCCTCGCCGAGGCGGCGGCCGGAGACGAAGAGCGCGGAGCAGAGAACCTTTGCCGTACCGGCGACTCGCCAGCTGTCGGGATCGTTCGGCGGGTTGCCGGGCTGTGCTGCAAGCGGGGGCCCTGGCGACAGCAATGGCAGAATGCAGATCGCAGATTTCAGAAGAGAAAAGTTGTCTCGCATCCGGCAGCAGCTCCTCAGGTGTCGCACACTTCTACCTCTGAGATGTGGAATCAGCAATTCCTGATTGCTTTGTCGAGGAGTCGAACAGCTCCTCGGTCGGCGGGCCCAGGGGGGTGATCGACGGATCGAGTCCAGTCACGAGCATGATCTGTTCCTTGAACCAGCGATCGAAGTCCTTCGGCGACGCCGCGAAGGCGCGGGCTGCGGAGTCGACGGGCTTGTCCGCCATGTCGGTCACCACGATGACCCAGTGGCCCAGGGAGGTTTCCTGGAGGTGCCAGGTCTCGCGTGCGACGCCCATGCGTTGATAGAAGTCGTCCTTGTCCCGGCCGCGCGGCACCGTCAGGTCGTGGGCGAGACGACGGATCTCGGCTTCATGCCGCGGCAACATCGGATAGGCCCGCACGACGCGGTCGGGACCCGCCGGGCGGCGAAGGAGCAGGACCGCCCAGGTCGCGAGCCCCCCCGCGACGACGGTGATGGCGATGAAGAACGGGTTCCCGAGCGGGCCAGTCCCCTCCATCGCGAGGCGCGCGATGTGGACGAGCGCGAGCAGGCCGAACAGCGCCCCCGACGCGATGAGATAGCGTCGCATGGTCCCTCGTTCGTGGTGGATGTCCTCAAACCTATACCAGGACGTAGAGGATGGACGGGATCGCCGCGACTGAGCCGCATAGGTGTACACCAGGCGGCCTTCGTGGCGGTTGAATGCCTTGCGTTGAGACCTTCGAGCTCCCTCCGGGGTACTATAGAACGTCACCCAACGTCGAGGATTCCATGCTACTCGTCCGCGAGATCATGTACTGCAAGCCGGGGAAAGTGCGTCCCCTGGTCGAGAAATTTCTGGAGATGGACAAGCTCGGCCGTCAGGCCGGCATGCCGGGCATGAAAATCATGACCGACTTCTGCGCCGAACGGTTCTGGACCATCGTCGCCGAGATCGAGGTGAACGACATGGATGAGTTCCAGAAGATGATGAGCGGGGACGGCCAGAATGCCGAGACGATGAAGAAAATGGAAAAGCTCATGGAGGGGTACCATGAGTTGGTCGTGAAGGGGCGGCGGGAGATCTACAAACTCGAGGGGTGATCGGTGTCAGGTCCTGCTGTCAAGCCACTCCACCAAATCTCTCATCACCTGCTCCCGTCCGATGTCGGCGAACAGGTCGTGGAAGTGGTCCTGGTAGAGCTTGAGGGTCTTGTCCTTCGATCCGGTGGTGGCGAAGAAGAACTGGCTTCCGGCCCCAGGTCGGCGACGCACTGGGCGACGTCGGTCTGTGCTGTCGAACGTGCCTTCAGTCATGTCGCGTTCGGGACGAAGGTATAGCACCACGCCTCGCCCTCGAGGACGACCTCGCCGTCCTGCCGGGTCACGACGATCCGGAGCTGCGCCACCGGCTTGGTCTCGTGCAGGCTCACGACCTCGGCGCGCGCGGTGATGGTGTCCCCGATGTAGACCGGCGCGGTGAACTTCCAGCTCTGGCTCAGGAAGACGGTGCCGGGACCCGGCATGTCCATGGCGACGAGCGCGTGCAGGACGCCGGTCGTAAGACCGCCCTGGGCGACGAGCCGACCGAACTTCGTGCCGGCGGCGAATTCCGGATCGAAGTGAAGCGGGTTGTAGTCGCCGGTGAGGGCGGCGAAAGTCCGCACGCTCTCCTCGGTCACCGTGAGAGAACGGCTCGCGGCCTGGCCGACCGTCAAGTCCAGTGGCGTCATTTCCGTAGGACCTGGGCCACGATCTCCTCGGCAAGGACCTGCACGCCGGCTTCACTGTTGGTCAGCACGATGACCCCTCGCTTGCTGCGGGGATTGAACGCCATGTGGGTGCGAACCCCGATGTCGCCGCCCCCATGCCCGTACCAGATCTCGCGCGTTGCCGTGGCTTCGAGGAACCAGGTCAGGAAGCCCACGTGAAAGTCATCCGGCGCCATCGCCTGGATCGCGGCCGCGGGAATGACCTGGCGTCCGTTGTAGTTGCCGCCCTGGAGGTACACCGAGAGAAAGCGCGCGAGGTCACGGATGCTCGAGCGGAGCGTCCCCGCCGGCCAGTCGGGGTAGCCGTTGTGCCCCGACGCCACGAAGCCGGTGTCCCTCGCCCAGCGGGTCGGCATCGCGAGCGCCTTGCCTGGCAGGTCGCGCACGAACCACGCGGTCTCCCGCATGCCGAGCGGCTCGAAGAGAATGTCGCGGGAGTACTGCTCGTATGGCTTGCCGGAGATCCGCTCCGAAAGGTATCCGATCAGCGCGTAGCAGGTATTGCAGTAGCGGGATGCACCGCCCGGCGGGGTGGCCAGGAAGTTGTCCTTTGCCGAGTAGTCCGTGCCGTCCCGGGCGAGGTAATTCCGGAGGTAGGCCGCGAGCGGTATGGTGTTGTCGCCGCCCGCCTTGGACCAGAGGGGGCCGTAAAACTCGCGGTTGTCGGCGATGCTGGAGCGATGGATCAGGAGCTGGCGGATGGTGATGACGCTGTCGGCGAATGCCGGATTCCGGACCGGGAACGGCAGGTAACGGCTCACGTCATCGTCGAGCCTGAACTTGCCCGCGGCGAAGAGCGTCATCAGCACGGTGCCGGTGACCGGCTTGCTCACCGACGCGAGCTGGAACGGCGTGCTGTCGGTGACGCGGGTCTTCGATCCGACATCGGAGTAGCCGTACACGCCGGTCCAGGTTACGCGGCCCGAGTCGATGACGGCCACGGCGAGTCCAGCGATGTGGTCGCGACTCATCCGGTCGGTGATCAGGGAATCGACGGATCCGGCCTGTTGCGCGTAGGTCGGCGCGGCCGGGAACAGCAGCGGGAGGGCGGCGGCCGCCATCGCGATCGCAATCCGCTTTTGCATCGGCGCTCCCTATTTCATCCTGTTGTACTTCCGTAGCGCGGCAACGACTCGATCGCCGGGAAGTCCAAACGCTCGAATGCCGTCTGCTCCGGTCATGGTCCGCGCGGCGAGCATCGCATTCACCACCGCTTCCTCGGTCGCGTCGATCGTCGCGCGGAAGAGCGGATCGATCCGGTCGTTGGGCCACATGCTGAGTGACGCGGTGGAGTCGCCGCGCGCGGCGTTCGGGTTGCCGGTCGAGAAGGCGAGGAAGAGGTCGCCCGATCCGTTGCCGGCCCACGAGCCGAGCCGGCCGAGTCCCATGCCCACGCGCCGGGTGAGTCGCTCGAGCTGGTGGGGCAAGAGCGGCGCGTCGGTCGCCACGACCACGATGATCGACCCGCGGCCCTCATGATCGCCCATGCCTTCGCTGCTGCCGCCGCCGCCACCGCCGCTGGTCGCGCACTTCGGGATGCCGCGGGTCCACGGCCGGGTAAGGGGCTCGTCGAGGACGGTGCAGAGCCCGAGATCGGTGATCTCGGTACGGATCGGGACGCCGAGGATGCGGAGGTCGCCGCCGTAGTTGCACTGCACCAGCACCCCCAGGGTCCAGCCGCCCTGTTCCTTCGGCAGGACGCGAGACGAGGTGCCGATGCCGCCCTTGAACCCGTTGCAGCCCATGCCGGTCCCGCCGCCCACCGCGCCCTCCTGCACCGGACCCGGCTTCGCGTTGTCGAGCGCCTGCCGCGCGTGCTCGGGCTTCACGTGCTCGCCGTTGGCGTCGTTCAGGAAGTCGAACGTCTCGGCGACGATCGGATAGGTGAAGACGAACTGACGGCCGTTGTCGACCTGCCACTTGATCGCCGCGTCCCGCACCGTGCCGACGCTATGGGTGCCGGTCAGGAGCATCGGGCCCTCCATGAAGCCCGATTCCTTGATCCAGTTGATCCCGGTCATGTCGCCGTTGCCGTTCAGGTTGAACGTCGCGGCGAAGACCGGATCCCAATTCCCCTTCGGTCTCGGCAGGATCGCGGTGACACCGGTCCGGATCGGTCCCTTGCCGGGAACGATCTTTCCTTCGCCCTCGATCAGCGTGACGTGGCCGACTGCGATGCCGGCGACGTCGGTAATCGCGTTGAGTGGACCGGTCTGCCCGGGGAAGGGAATGCCCAGGTCACGTCCGCGTGGAGGCGTCTGGGCGGTGAGGGTGCTTGTCGCGACAAGCGCGACCGCTATGAGGAGGCGCATGGGAAGAAGCTAGTGGCTACCAGCGACCAGCGTGTAGCTGCCGGCCTCCCATGCTCAATTGATTCGCGGGGAAATAAGGTGAAACGCGAAGGAGAACCAGGTCAGGAAAAGAAGCGCCCCGGCAGTCACCAGCGCCAGCGCCTTGCGCCCCGCGCCGCGCGCCTCTGCGACGTTCCATAGGGCTGCCGCCGTGCCCAGAGCACAGAGCAGTCCGATGATCTGAATCACCCGGACTTTCGGCTCCGATCCAACCTGCGATGCCCAGTCCTGGGCCAGCACGACGAACCAGCCCAGCAGGTAGATCACTCCAAGCACACACGAGAGCTTCGTCAGTCGCGATGAGATCGGCTCGGGCTCGACTCGCGAGCTCCGGCGGCGCAGGAAGATCCCGATCGGCCACGCGAGTGCCACCAGGAGCATCACGATGAAGCTCATGCCGAGCAGCGGGACATTGAACCCGGCGGAGCGGAGCGTAGGGACCTTGAGGTTGACCCAGGACGACGCCATGGCGTCGGACAGGACCGAGATGACTTTGGCGTTCTCGACCTTCGCGAAGAGGCGCGCCTTGCCGTCGACCTCGCGCCAGACGAACGGGCCGACCTCGCGCCAGGTACGCGGCTTTCCGTCCTGTGCCAGCGTGATGAACGGCGAGGTGGCGATAGTGCCGTCCGGGTTCGCGGTGACGGTGAGCGTGAGGCCGAGATATCGCGTGACGAGTCCGAGCGCCTCCTGGTAGTCGCCCTGCTGCTGGCGCGACCAGATGTACTCGCCCGCGACGAGCTTCGCGTGCTCCTCGGCGGTGGGGGCCGTGGGCTCTTCCGCCGCTGGTGGGGCGGGGAAGTAGCGATCCATGAAGGCTTCGAAGAGCCGCTGGCGGAGCGCCATGCCGGCAGGAAGTCCCGCGGGGACGGCACCATCACTGTTGGCCGCGGAGAACACCCCGACCCCGAGCTCGGGGAGGATCTTCATGTCGGCGTGCTGTCCCTCGCCGTCCCCGGAGTGACCGATGGCCTTCCGGCCATTGTAGTCGCCCCGAAAGAGGCCGAGCGCGATCGGCTGGGTGCCGGGCATCGGAACGAACAGCGACTCGTGCATGAGCGCGAGCGTCGTCGGCGCGAGGATGGGCGTGCCCTGGCCGAGGTGGGCAAGCATGAACCGGCTCATGTCGTGCGCGGTCGTCGCGAGCCCGCTTGCCGGCGCCTCGGTCGGCATCATCTCCGCGATCAGCGCGGGGTCGTATGGCTCGCCGGTCGACGCCAGCGCGTAGCTCCTGGCCTCCAGGGTTCGGAGCGAATCGGGAAGGGTGAGCCGGAACGCGGAGTGCTGCATGCCGAGGGGTTGGAGGATGTGGCGCTCGATGTAGTCGTCGATCGATTCGCCCGAGACGCGACTCACGAGGTAGCCGGCGAGGCTGAGCCCATAGTTGGAGTAGGCCGGGACTTCGCCGGGCGGGAAGATCCGGTCGGGCACCATCGCGACGTGGTCGTGGAGCGAGAGCGGCGGGCGGTAGTGCTTGTACGACGTCTCCTCGAATCCCGCCGTGTGGCTGAGGAGGTTCCGCATGGTGATGGGCTTCCCGAACGCCGCGGGGATCTTGAAGTCGAGGTACTCGTTGATGTCCCGGTCGAGGTCGATCTTGCCCCGCTCGACGAGCTGCATCACGGCGGTCGACGTGAACGCCTTGGAGAGCGACGCGACCCGCACGACCGTTCCCGCCGTCATCGGGATCTTGCCGCGCACATCCGCGAGGCCATAGCCCTTCTCGAGAAGGACCTGGCCGTCCTTCACGACGGTCACCACCAATCCCGCGATGTCGCCTGATGTGAGTGCCTGGGGGACAAAGACGTCGAACCAGGCTTCGAGGTCTTCGCGAGTCAGGGCCGGTGGCGATGCTGGCGCCACCTGTGCGAACGCCCCGGCGGCCGGTAATGCGAGGGCCGCCAGGGCGTAGCAGAATCGCCGAAGTTTTTTCATTCGACCGCCTGGTCAGGGGTGGATAGGTCGCGGTACCGTCCGATCAGAAGGTTCGGACGCCCCGCGCCGCCTCCCTTTCCAGGTACTGAAATATATGGGGGTCGATGTCTGTCGCAGAGGGCACCTCGAGACCCACCCCCCGCGGCACCAGCACCTTGGCTGAATATCCGAATATTCAGGATATTTGTCGCAGAGCCCCCAAACCGGCACTCCGCGACATATATCCCGAAGATTCGGATATTCGCCCTATCTGAGTGGGGGACAGGCACGGGGGTCTGAATCGTCGGGGAGCGCCGCTCCAGATGGGAACGACGCTCCTCGAGACCTGCGAGGGCTCGAAGACCTCAGGGACTAGGCGAGCGAATACAGGAACTCGACATACGACTTTACCGCGCCATCGAGCCCCGCGAGCTTCGGGTTGGTCGCCTCGATGACGTAATACTCATCCGGCGCGTGCGCGCCGCCGCCGGTTCCCATGCCGAACTGGCCCGCCGCCAGCTTGAGCGGTTCGCCGGTGAACGTGACGCCGGGCCAGGAGCCGGCCATCCGCGGCCAGAGCAGGGGCTCGACGCCGAGTCGCTGATAAGTCGAGACCATAGCCCTCACCAGCGGAGAGTGCGGATCGGTCTCGGTCGGGTTGTAGCCACCCGAAAAGTTCACTTCGATGTCTCCGAAACCCTTGCTGGCCAGGTGCGCCTTGAGCCGCGCCAGCGTCTTTTCCGTCGTCATGCCCGGCACCAGCCGCAGGTCGAGCTTGGCGACCGCCTTGTACGGCAGGATCGTCTTGCCGCCCGCGCCGGTGTAGCCGCCCACCAGTCCCTCGATGTTGATCGTGGGCTGGGTCACCAGCCGGACCTGCGCGTCGTGAAAGCTCTCATCCGCGATGAAGCGCTGCACGCCCAGCGCCTTCTTAAGCTGCGCCTCGTTCTTCTTCGTGATGCCTTCCTCGAGGATTTCCTTCTGCCGGGGCGAGAGTGGCAGCACTTCGTCGGACCATCCCTCGACCGCGATGCTGTAGCCGTCGGCCTTCTTGAGCGTGGCAAGGGCCTGGACCAGGTGCCAGGCCGGGCTGTCGACCATCGCCGCCAGACTCGAGTGAATGTCCTTCGTCGGGCCGCGGCCCCACTTCTCGCCGGTGGAGACCAGCTCCGCCTCGATGATGCCCTTGGCGCCCAGGTTCACTTCGACCGAGCCGTCGGGGGACTGGCTGCCGAGCGGGATGATGATGCCGAGGCACTTCTTGAGGGCGGCCTCCACGTTCGGCTTGAAGACGATCTCGCGGAAGTTGGGCGAGCCGATCTCTTCTTCGCCCTCGCAGACCAGCGCAATGTTGACCGGCAGCTTCTTCCCGGTGGCCTTGAAGGCCTGGAGCGCGGCCAGCACCGCCATCTGCGGGCCCTTGGTGTTGGTCGCCCCACGGCCCACGATCACCTTGCCCAGTCCGGGGCGGTCCACCAGCCTGCCCTCGAGGGGCGGACTGCTCCACTCGGTGGCATCGTACTGCTTCACGTCATACATGAAGTAGATGCCGAGCCAGTTCTTCGCGCCGACGTCCATGGTGCCGAAGACGCCGGGCTTGCCCTTGGTCGGGATGACCTCGACCTGCTGGAAGCCCGCGTCGCGCGCGAGCTTCGCCATGTACTCGGCGCCCTGGGGATAGTTGAGTCCCTCGGCGGCGATGGAGGGGAGCTTGATCCAGTCGCGGAGGGCCTGGAGCGTGGCCTCGTGCTGTTTGCCGACCTGGGCCAGGACCGCAGCCTTGTCGGTGTCCTGCAGCGCGGCGGTCGCGGCGTGGGGAATGAAGCTCAAGGCGGCGGCGCCGGCGGCCGCGCCGTGAATGAAATCGCGGCGGGACAGCTCTTCAGAATTCACGTGGCCTCCAAGGGGGG
>DATEOL010000054.1:0-8562 GCA_035274025.1 Gemmatimonadales bacterium
ATCCGGCTATCGCGATGCGAAGCGAGTAGGCGAAGCACTTCGCGTCCCTGCATCGACGCTCCGTGGCGGGGGCCTTGGCAGGGTACTACCTTATCCGCCCGTGAGCGATCCTCCCCCGACGCCCGCGGTCGAATTCCGCAACGTCTCCCGGAGCTTCGGCTCCTTCATGGCTGTCGATGACGTGTCGCTCCGCATCGCGCGGGGCGAATTCTTTTCCCTGCTCGGTCCCTCCGGCTGCGGCAAGACCACCACGCTCAGGATGCTCGCCGGATTCGACCAGCCTGATCCGGGCGGCTCGATCGCGATCGACGGCGTGGACGTCACGCCGCTTCGTCCCTGGGAACGTCGTCTCTCGATGGTCTTCCAGAATTACGCGCTCTTCCCCCACCTCTCGGTCGAAGCCAACGTCGCCTTCGGGCTCGAGGAGCATCGCGTCGCGACCGGATCGATCCCGGCGCGCGTGCAGCAGGCCCTCGAGCTGGTCCGGCTCGACCCGGCGACCTTCGCGCGACGGATGCCTTCCGAGCTCTCCGGCGGCCAGCGCCAGCGTGTGGCACTCGCGCGGGCGCTGGTGCTCGAGCCCGCGATTCTCCTGCTCGATGAGCCGCTCGGCGCCATCGACCTCAAGCTGCGGAAGGAAATGCAGCTCGAGCTCAAGACCCTCAATCGTCGTCTTGGCCTCACGTTCATCTACGTGACCCATGACCAGGAGGAAGCGCTCACCATGTCCGATCGCATCGCGGTGATGGACCGCGGGCGTGTCGTGCAGGTCGGCAACCCGGCCCAGATCTACGAGGATCCCCGCACCGCGTTCGTCGCGACGTTTATTGGAGAGGCCAACGTTCTTGACGGAAGGACGGAACGTCGGGACGACGGAACGGTCCTCGTTCGCAGGTCTGACCTTACGTCGTTTCTTCTTCCCGCCCTTCCCGACCTCCCGCCTGGTCGAGCGGTGCGGATTGCGATTCGGCCTGAATGGCTGGACCTCTTTCCGCGCGGCCAGGTGCCCGCAGGCGAGAACTCCATCCCTGGTATCGTACGTGAGGTGGTCTTTCGGGGCGAGACCATTCACGTGCTCGTCGAAATTTCGCCCGGGGACATCATGACCGTGGCGCTCCGGAACGAGGGCCAGCTCACCCGGCCGATTCCCTGGCGCGGGGGTGACGCGGTCGCGGTCGGGTGGCTTCCCGAAGACTGCCAGCTGCTCGAGGACGCCTGATGCCGCGCGCCCGCCGGCTCCAGGGATGGCTGCTGGCGTTGCCGGCCGCGGTGTGGTTGCTCCTGTTTTTCGCCCTGCCGATCCTCATCCTCGGCGCCTACAGCCTGATGCCCCGCGGGATCTACGGTGGTGTGGAGCGCGGCTTCACTCTCGAGCACTACCGCCGCTTCTTCGATCCGCTCTACCTCGCGATCCTGCTGCGGACAGTTGTTGCCGCGCTCGCCTGTACCGTGATCTGCCTGCTGCTCGGATATCCTGTCGCCTACGCGATCGCGAGGGCGGGGAAGTGGAAGAACCTCCTCCTCTTCCTCGTGGTCTTGCCGTTCTGGACCAGCGTCCTGGTCCGCACCTTCGCGATGATCTTCCTGCTTCGCGATACCGGGCTCATCAACACGCTGCTCATCTCGACCGGCATCATCGCAAAGCCACTCACGCTCCTGTATACCTCCGGCGCCGTGATGGCTGGCCTGGTATACACCTTCCTGCCCTTCATGGTGCTTCCGATCTACGCGTCGCTCGAGAAGCACGACCGCACCCTGCTCGAAGCCGCCGCGGTCCTTGGCGCGCGGCCGGCACGCGGTTTCCTGCGGGTGACGCTGCCGCTCTCCGCTCCCGGCGTGGTGGCGGGGTCGCTCCTCGTGTTCATCCCCGCACTCGGCTCCTTCCTGCCCTCGGACCTGCTCGGCGGGGCCAAGGAAGTCCTGATCGGGAACCTGGTGCAGAACCAGTTCACCGCGGCGCGGAACTGGCCCTTCGGCTCGGCGGCTTCGTTCGTCGTGATGTTCGGGGTGTTGGTCGGCGTGGCGATCTACCTGCGGGGTGGACCGGATGCCGGGACGAGGACTCGAGACCTGTGAGCCCTTGGAGACCGTGGAGACGCCGAGAAACCACCGGCACCAATCGGTGGCTCGCCGCGTACGTCGCCCTGGTGCTCCTCTTCCTGCACCTGCCGCTTCTCATCCTGATGGCGTTCTCGTTCAACGCCTCGCGGTTCTCGGTGGAATGGACCGGGTTTACGCTGGCCTGGTTCCGGGGACTGGCCGATCGGCCCGACATCCTGAGCGGACTCCGCAACACCCTCGTCGTCGGCGTCACATCGACCGTGATCTCCACCAGCCTCGGCACCATGCTGGCGCTCGCGCTCTCGCGATACCGGTTCCGCGGCCGTCGCGCGATGGAAAGCCTCCTGTACGTCCCCCTGGTCACGCCCGAAATCGTCGTCGGGATCTCGCTCCTGGTCCTGTTCGCCGCGGTGGGCGTGCGACTGGGAATCGCCACCATCGTCATCGCGCACGTCGCCTTCAGCATCTCCTTCGTCACGGTGGTGGTCCAGGCCCGGCTCGCGGGCATGGATAGGCATCTCGAGGAGGCGGCGATGACACTGGGTGCCGGTCCCTGGCGCTCGTTCCGCCGGGTGACGCTTCCACTCATCCTGCCCGGCGTCGTCGCGGGAGCGCTGCTGGCGTTTACGCTCTCCTTCGATGACTATGTGATCACCTCGTTCGTCGCGGGCTCCGGGTCGTCGACGCTGCCGGTGGTGATCTACGGAATGGTGCGCCGGAACATCGACCCGACCGTGAACGCGGTGAGCACCGTCGTTCTGCTGCTGACGACGATCCTGATCTACCTCTCCGATCGATACGCGAGGGCCAGGTGAGTCACCAATCGCGAGTCGCGGGGCGCGGGCTCTCCCGGCGCGATTTCCTCGAAAGCGCGTCTTCCGCCCTATCCGCCTCATCGGCCCTATCCGCCCTATCCGCCCTATCCGCCTGCCGGCCGAAGGACGGCGGTCCGCCCGCGTCCGGCAGCGGTCCCCTCGAGCGCGAGCTCGCCATCTACAACTGGTCCGACTACATCGGCGAGACCACGATCGCCGATTTCGAGCGCGAAACCGGCGTCCGGGTCACCTACGACACCTATGAGAGCAATGAAGACCTGATCGCGAAGCTCCAGGCCGGCGCCACCGGGTACGACATCGTGGTGCCGTCGGGGTACGCAGTCCGGGTGCTGCGCGCGCTCGACCTCATTCAGCCCATCGACCGGTCCGCTCTCACCGGGCAGTGGGCCAACCTCGATCCCCGCTTTCTCGGCACCCCCGTCGATCCGGACAATCAGTTCACGGTGCCGTGGCAGTGGGGCTCGGCGGGACTCGCGGTGCGGACCGATCTGGTGAAGGAATCACTCGACAGCTGGGGCGTGTTCCAGGACCCCGGGCTTCGCGGCAAGATGACCCAGCTCGACGACATGCGCGACGTAATCGGCGCGTGGCTCAAGTTCCGCGGCCATTCGCTCAACTCGATCATCACCGCCGAGCTGGAGCAGGCCAGGGCGGACGCCATCCAGGCCAAGCCCAACCTGAAATCGTACGTCTCGGCGCCGGTCAAGGCCCAGCTCATTGCCGGGGACGTGTGGGTCGCGCATCTCTGGAACGGCGACACCGCGCAGGCCCGAGCCGCGAACCCCGCGATCGAGTTCGTCCTCCCGAAGGAAGGGAGCATGATCTATCTCGACTCGCTCTGCATTCCACGGGGCGCGCGGAGCCCCCGCGCGGCGCACGCCTTCATGAACTTCGTCCTGCGCGCCGACCAGGCAGCCTCGATCAGCCGACGGACGGGCTATGGCAGCCCGAATGCCGCGGCGCTGGCCGCGGACGCTTCACTGCTTGGTCCCCCGACACCGCAGGAGATGACCCGACTGGAGTATCAGGACGACCTGGGGGCCGCGACGACGGAATGGGACCGGGTGTGGACGGAGATCAAGTCCGCTTGAGACGGAGGGACGGAATGACGGAACGACGGAACGCGTGAAAGCCGGCATCATTTGCTCGATGCCGGCCTTCGGACCTCCCGTCGTTCCGTCCTTCCGTCTACAGTTTGTGAACCACAAACCCCGCCACATGCACGTCGAGGTTGTGATTCACCCGCATGCCGACGATACCCGCCATCGAGCCCGGGGCCGACGTCATCGAGTGAACTTCCTTCCCGTTGGCCATGAAGCTCACCTTGCCGTCCTTGCCGACCTGGATCTCGAGCTTGTTGGTCGCCTTGCCCGCCGCATCCTGCTTCACCAGCGCGGCGTTCTCGGTCCAGTCGACGATCGGCGAGGTCTTGCCTCCCTCCATCTTGCGGACCAGGAACTTCCCGTCACCGCGGGTGATGAAATAGGTGTAGCTGAAGGTGCTGTCGTTCAGGTTCTTGCCGGCGATGAAAAGCCCGTAGGCTTCGGGGTGGGTCGGCGCCTTGGTCTGGGTGAAGGTCGCCTCGGTGTGGAGCCCGCCGGTCGTGGCGTCGGTGGCCCGCCAGACGATCACCGCGGGTCCGGTGGTGAAGTGCCAGCCATCGCCCATCGCCTCGAACTTCACGTTGTCCATCGGGGCGTTCCGGTCGGTGCGGGCGCTCCATCCAGGGGGAAGCTTGCCGCCGCCTGCCACCTTCTTGTCAGGGTCGCTCTGCTGCGCGGTGAGCGGGAGGCTCAGGGCAGCGAGGAGGGTCAGGGATAGGGTCCAGCGCATGGTCGTTCTCCGGGACAGTGGGGGGGTATGACGTGTGTACGCCTGTACCTAAATTACGGATCCAATCCGTCAGTGGTAACGCCCTAACAGGCCCGGGTCGCACAGATGCTAAACATGTTTTTCATTCTTTTCGCGGGCATCGGCGCTGCACTCATCCTCTTTGCCCTGGCCTATGTGACCCTGCTGGTGGGGGGTGTCGTAAACGCCATGGTGTTCCTCATCGCCGGCCCGGTCATTGACCGCTTCATCAAGGATTCCGCCCCGGCCGGGACCCTCAAGGCCTAGCTCAGTCCTCCTCGTCGTCCTCGTCCCCCGGTTTTCCTTCGGGGGTCGAGGCCGCCCGCATGGCTCCATCGAAGTTGATCTTCAGGCTGGCCTGACCCTCGCGCAGGGCCCGCACTTTCATCTGCATCCCGCCGCCCCTCCGGGCGACCATGCTCATCATCCCGAACACGTCCGCCAGGGAGTTGAGCGTCAGGGTGACAGCCTGGTTCCGGAGCTCGTCCAGAATCCTGCAGAGGCTTTTGACCGTCGTTTCACCGCCCTGCAGGTTGGCGACTTCCTCGACCAGGCGGTGGATCCGCTCGAACTTCGGGGGCAGGGTATTGAGGTAGAGAAGCTGGGCCTGCTGGGTCCCGGAGAGGTTGAGCTTGGCCATGCCCGGCAACCTAACACCCGGGCCCTAAAGTGCGTATTTATTAGGCTTGCCTTGGCGAGGGCATCCGGACCCCCGTCATATGGCAACGTCATACGGCTTACGGTTTTCCCATGAAGCTTTCAGATACTGCCATCCGACGCCCGGTCCTCGCGACCATGCTGAGCGTCGCACTCGTGCTGTTCGGGGTTCTCGGCTATCGCGAGCTCTCGGTCCGGGAGTTCCCGGACGTCGACCCGCCCATCATTTCGGTCTCGACCACCCTGCGGGGCGCCAACCCCCGGGTCATGGAGTCCGCGGTCACCGACGTGCTGGAGGAGGAGCTTTCCTCGGTCGAGGGACTCCGGACGATGACCTCCTCGAGCGCCGAGCAGTCGTCCAACATCACCCTCGAGTTCCAGCTCGACCGCGACGTCGAGGCGGCCGCGCAGGACGTCCGGGACAAGGTCTCCCGGGTGCGCGGACGGCTGCCGGAGGAAATCGAGGAACCGGTCGTCTCCAAGCAGGACGCCGACGCCCGTCCCGTGATGTTCATCTCGCTCACCAGCGAGACCCACGACCTGATGCAGCTGACCGACCTGGCCAACCGCATCGTCAAGAAGCGACTGCAGACTATTCCCGGCGTCGCGCGCGCGGACCTGCGCGGTGAACGCCGCTACTCGATGCGGGTGTGGCTCTCGGCCAGCGCCCTCGCGTCCCGCGGCCTCACCGTCCAGGACGCGATGGAAGCCATCCGCTCCCGGAACGTCGAGGTGCCCGCAGGACGGATCGAGTCATCGCGCCGCGAATTCACCGTCCGCTCGCTGGGGGAGCTCAAGACCCCCGCGGAGTTCAGCGACCTCGTCATCAGCGCGCCGGGGAACCAGATCGTCCGGTTGCGCGACGTCGGCAACGTCGAGCTCGGTCCCGAAAACGATCGCAGCGTCTTCCGCACCAACGGACGGCCCTCGATCGGCGTGACCATCCAGCGCCAGTCCAAGGCCAACCTGGTGGAGATCGCCAATCACGTGCGGGCCGCGATCCCCGAGTTCCAGGCCATGCTGCCGGCCGGGGTCCGCGCCGAGCTGGGCTACGACCAGTCGGTCTACGTCATCCGGTCGATCAAGGAGGCGCAGGAGACCCTGGTCATCGCGGCCGGCCTCGTGGTGCTGATCATCTTCCTGTTCCTGCGGAATTACCGCGCGACCATCATCCCCGGGCTCGCCATTCCGGCCTCGATCATCGGCACCTTCGCGATCATGGCCGCGCTGGGCTTTTCGATCAACAACCTGACCCTGCTCGCGCTCACCCTCGCGATCGGCATCGTGGTCGACGACGCGATCATCGTGCTGGAGAATGCCTACCGGCACCAGGAAGAATTGGGGAAGAGTCCCGAGCAGGCTGCGATCGACGGCAGCAATGAGATCGGGTTCGCGGTCATCGCGACCACCATCGCCCTCATCGCGGTGTTCACCCCGCTCGCGTTCCTCAAGGGCGCGACCGGACGGCTCTTCAATGAATTCGGCATCGCGGTCGCGGGATCGGTGCTGATCTCCGGCTTCGTGGCGCTGACGCTCACGCCGATGCTCTGCGCCAAGATCCTGCGGGTTCCCAAGACCCATGGCCGGATGTTCCAGGCCCTCGAGGCCGCCTTCGACGGGCTCGCCAACGGGTACAAGCGGCTGCTCGGCTCGGCGGTCCGCCATCGTGTCGTGGTCGTGGTCGCCGTGCTGCTCATCACGATCGGGGCGGGCTTCACCTTCACGACCCTCAAGAGGGAATTCGTTCCGTCGGAGGACCGGGGCAGCTTCATGATCTCGATCATCGCGCCCGAAGGAAGCACCATCGCGTACACCGACGAATACCAGCGCCAGGCCGAGCGGATCATGCTCGACACCCCGGAAATCACGATGTTCAACAGCGTGGTCGGTCGGGGCAACCAGGTGAACGGCGGATACCTCTTCACCCGGCTCAAGGACTGGTCCGATCGCAAGCGGACTGCCCAGGACATCATCAAGGCCGTCCAGCCCAGGCTCTCCCAGATCCCGGGCGTGATGGCGTTCGCCAATAATCCGCCCGCGTTTGGCGGGTACGGGCAGCCGGTGCAGTTCGTGGTGCGGCATCCCGATTTCGACCAGCTCGCCCAGGCGATGGACACCCTGGTCAAGCGGGCCCGCCAGGTCCCCGGCGTCATGAACGTCGACAGCGACATGCGGATCAACAAGCCGGAGCTCACGGTCTCGTTCGACCGCAACCGCGCCGAGGACCTCGGCGTCCCGGTGCGTGACGTGGCCACCGCGCTCCAGGCGCTCCTCGGCGGCCAGCGCGCCAGCACGTTCACCCGCGACAACGAGCTCTACGACGTCATCGTCCAGCTCGCGCCCGAAGCGCGCGCCACCCCGTCCGACATGGCCGGCATCCAGCTGCGGGGCCGGAACGGTCAGCTGGTCCAGCTCGATGCCATCGCGCGGGTGAACGAGGGTGCCGGCCCGCGCCAGCTGAGCCACTACGACCGGGTGCGCTCCTCCACGCTGTCGGCGAGCGTGGCGCCCGGCTTCACGCTGGGTGAGGTGATCGACTCGCTCCGCGCCCTCGGCAACGAGGTGCTCCCCTCCGGCAGCAGCGTGCGGCTCTCGGGTGAGTCGCGCGAGCTCGAGGAGTCGGGCGGCGCCCTCTACTTCGCGTTCATCCTCGCGCTCGGCGTGGTGTTCATGGTGCTCGCCTCGCAGTTTGAGTCGATGGTGCACCCCTTCACGGTGCTCCTCGCGGTGCCGCTCGCGGTGTCGGGAGCGATCTTCACCCTCAAGCTCACCGGCTCGACGCTCAATCTCTACAGCCAGATCGGCATGATCCTGCTGATCGGCCTGGTGGCCAAGAACTCCATCCTGCTGGTGGAATATTCCAACCAGCTCCGCGAGCGCGGCATGTCGGCGGTCGACGCCGTGCTCGAGTCCGGCCGCATCCGGCTCCGCCCGATCCTCATGACCTCGGTGGCGACCGTCATGGGCGCCCTGCCGATCGCGCTCGGACTCGGCGCCGGCTCCATGTCGCGCAAGCCGCTGGGCTACGCGATCGTGGGCGGCGTGCTTTTCTCCACCGTGCTGACGCTCTTCCTGGTCCCGGTGGCCTACGTGCTGCTCGACCGGCTGCAGCGCCGCGGGACATTCGCTCCGACCACGGAATCGGAAATCGCGGACA
>DATEOL010000055.1:0-3843 GCA_035274025.1 Gemmatimonadales bacterium
GGGCGGCCGGTCCCCTGGGAGTCGAGTCGATCCTCGCTCGCCGACCGCGCACCGACACGGCCGACATCGACCGCGACCTCGAGCTCGTTCGCGAGGGGATCGCGCTCCTCCGCGACGCCGAGGGATTCGACATCGTCGCCGCGCCTGAAATCCGGTCGGCGCTCGACCGTCTCCGCATCGAGGGAAGTGTCCTCGATGGTCTCGACCTGGTTGCGCTCAAGAATGCGTTGACCGCGTCGCGGCTGGTGGCCGCCGAGCTCAAGCGGGTGTCGTCGCGCGGTGCGATGGTCGGGGCGCTCGCCGTCCCGGTGCCGGAGCGCCGGATCGAGACCCGGCTCGAGACCTCGCTCGATGAGCAGGGCGAGCTGGTCGACAACGCGAGTCCCGGACTGCTCCGCGCCCGGCGCGCGGTGCAGGCGGCGCGCGAGAAGCTGATCAAGAAGCTCGAGTCGATGCTCCGCGGCGCGGATCCGGGCGCGGTGCCCTCCGGTGCGTCGGTCACGATGCGGAACGGGCGCTATGTCATTCCGGTGCGGCGCGACGCGCGCGTGCGTCCCACCGGCATCGTTCATGACGAATCGGGAAGCGCGGGGACGCTCTTCATCGAGCCGGCGGACGCGATCGACCTGGGCAATGCGCTTCGCGAAGCGGTCTCCGACGAGGCGCGGGAAGTCCTCGCGGTGCTTCGCGAGCTGACCGACCTCCTCCGTCCTCATCACGAGGAGATTCGCGCGGCGCACGCGATGTGTGTGGCGGCCGACGATCTCCAGGCGAGGGCGCGCTACGCCCGATCGGTCGACGCCGACGTGCCCGCGATCGGGGCGCCCGGCTCTTCGATCGAGCTCCGCAAGGCGCGTCACCCGGTGCTGCTCGCGCAGGCCGGCGACGCCGTCTCCTTCGACCTCGTGCTGGACCAGGGCGAGCGCACCCTCGTCATCAGCGGGCCCAACGCCGGCGGAAAGACGGTGCTCCTCAAGGCGGTGGGCCTGTCGGTGGCGCTGGTGCAATGCGGGATCGCACCGCCCCTTGGCACGGGAAGCCGGGTACCGGTGTGCACCCGGATCATCGCCGACATCGGCGATCACCAGTCGATCGCGGCGAATCTCTCGACCTTCAGCGCCCACCTCGCCACGCTGCGCGAGATCTTCGCGAGCGCCGACGGCGGAACGCTGGTACTGCTCGATGAGCTCGGGAGCGGGACCGATCCGTCCGAAGGCGCGGCGCTCGCCTGGGCCACCCTCGAAGCGCTTCACGCCCGCGGAACCCTCACCCTGGCGACAACGCACCTCGGCGCACTCAAGACCCTCGCGTCCGCGCTCCCGGGCGTGGTGAACGGCTCGATGGAGTTCGACTCGGCGACCCTCTCGCCCACCTACCGTTTCCAGAAGGGCGTCCCCGGCAGGTCGTACGGCCTCGCGATCGCGCGCCGGCTTGGGGTCGACAGCGCGGTGCTCGCGCGCGCGGAGGCCCAGGTGCCCGAGCGGGAGCGCGCCCTCGACGCATTGCTGCACGACGTGGAGCGCCGCGACCAGGCGATTCGCGCCCGTGAAGCGGAGGTGGAGGAGCGCGAGGAGGTCGCGGCGTCGCGACTGGAGAACCTGGAGGCGCGCGAGACGCTCGCCAGCGAGCGTGAGACCGAGCTCCGCCGGCAGGAGAAAGACGCCGACCAGCGGGCGCGAAGGCAGGCCCGGGACTATCTGCTCGAGGCCCGGAAGCGGGTCGAGGAGGCGATCGCCGCTGCGGCAGGGGAAGCGAAGGATGCTCGCCGCATCGTAGAAGAGAGCATTGGAGCGCTAAGGGAAGACAGTGGGAGGGTCGCGGCGGGCAGGCGGGCGGGCGGGCTGGCGGGCGGACAACACGTCCGACTGAGTACCGGAACCAAAGCGCGCGTCGAGGAGATCCGCGGAGACGGAAAGGTGGTTCTGGTTGCAGGCAGTGTACGCATGACCGTGCCGGAGGAGGAGATCGCCGAGGTGTTGTCACCGCCCGCCGGCCCGCCTGTCCGCCCGCCCGCCCACACCGAGTCCGACGCTTCCTTCGAGATTGACCTGCGGGGCATGCGGGCCGATGAAGCGGAAGGCATGGTCCTTTCCGCCCTCGATGCCGCGATCAGCGCCGACAATCCGTTCCTCCGGATCATCCACGGCAAGGGGACCGGCGCTGTCCGGGAGCGGGTGCACTCCGTCCTCAAGGGGGACCGCCGGGTGAGTCGCTACGCGCTCGCGCCCGCCAACCAGGGCGGCAGCGGGGCCACCATCGTGGAGTTCCGCTGATGAGCCGGATTCCCGACGAGATCATCGAGCAGGTTCGCGACGCGGCGGACCTGGTCGAGATCGTCAGCGAATCCGTTACCTTGAAGCGCACCGGCGCCGACTATCGCGGACCATGTCCCTTCCATGGCGGGAAGGGCCGCAACTTCGCGGTCATTCCCAAGAAGTCGCTCTACTACTGCTTCGTCTGCCATGAAGGTGGCGACGTCTTCACCTGGTACATGAAGAAGGTGGGGATGGACTACCCCAGCGCCGTGCGGGAGGTCGCCCGCAAGGTCGGGGTGGTGATTCCCGAGACCACGCAGCGGGCGGGCCCGGACCCGCTCGAACCGCTCTTCGGCGCGGTCGCCGTCGCCCAGGAGTTTTTCGCGCGACAGCTCCGGGAGGCCAAGGAAGGCGAAGCCGCCCGCGAGTATCTCACCTCGCGCCAGGTCACCGACGAACAGGCGGGCGAGTGGGGACTCGGCTTCGCGCCCAGGGGCACGGCCTTCCTTACCGAGATGCGGAAGCTCGGGCTGGCTGATGAACTGCTCATCGAGTCGGGACTGGCGCAGAGGCGGGAGGACGGGACGGTCGGGTCGCGGTTCAGGGGTCGCGTGCTCTTTCCGATTCACAACCTGCGCGGCCGCGTCGTCGGGTTCGGCGGCCGGATCCTCGGCCCGGGCGAGCCCAAATACCTGAACTCGCCCGATTCGCCGGTCTTCCACAAGGGCACGCTGCTGTATCATCTCCACCTGGCCAAGGGCGCGATCCGGAAGGAAGAGTCGGTGATCGTCGTCGAGGGCTACTTCGACGTGCTTCGGCTCGCGCTGGCCGGAATCGAAAACGTGGTGGCTCCGCTCGGCACCGCGCTGACGCCCGATCAAGCCGCGACCCTTCGCCGGTTTGCCCGCGGCGCGATCCTCCTCTACGACAGCGATCGCGCGGGACTGCGCGCCACCTTCCGGAATGGTGACGAGCTGCTCCGCCACGGACTCCGGGTGCGGGTCGCGTCGCTTCCTCCCGGCGAAGATCCCGACACCCTGGTGCAACAGGGCGGTGCCGCCGCGCTCGAGCCCTTCCTGCGCGACGCGATGGACGTTCTCGAGCGCAAGCTGCTGCTGCTGGAACAGCGCGGCTGGTTCGAGGACGTCGCTAAACGCCGCGACGCGCTGGATCGTATTCTCCCGACGCTGCGTGCCGCGGCGGATCCGATGATTCGAGATCTCTACATCGGAAGAGTGTCGGAGCGGGTCGGGATTTCGAGGGAAACGCTGGAGCGGGAAGTTCGAGAAAGGCCGGACAGGCGGGTGGACGGGAAGGCGGGAGGAGATTCTGACCCCGCAGCCACGCCGACCCGCGAGAGTCCAGCCCACACGCCTTCCCGTTCTCACGCCCTCCCGTTCGGCGCGCGCGCGGAGGAAAAGCTCCTGAGAATCCTGATCGCTTCGTCCGCTTGGCGGACCAGGGCCATTTCAGAGCTGAAATCGGAAGACTTCGAGCTCCCCGCCTTCCGGGCGATCTACGAGGCGTTGGTCGCGTTGCCCGAAGGCGGAGCCCCCGACGCCGTCGCCCCGACGCTTCCCGACCTGTT
>DATEOL010000056.1:0-11762 GCA_035274025.1 Gemmatimonadales bacterium
TCGGCCTGATGGGGAAGGAAGGTCGCATCGTCCTGGTCTCCAGCACCGCGGGCCAGCGCGGGGAGTCGTTCCACGCCGACTACGCGGCGACCAAAGGTGCGCTCATCTCGCTCACCAAGTCGCTCTGCATCGAGTGCGCGCCGGGGATCACGGTGAACTGCGTGGCGCCGGGCTGGGTCGATACCGACATGTCGCTCACCGCGTACGCGCCCGAGGGCGCCCGGGAGCGGATCGCCAGTACGATTCCGCTCCGGCGGATCCCGCCCGCCGAGGACATCGCGGGACCGATCCTCTTCCTGTGCAGCGACCTGGCGCGCCATATCACGGGCGAGGTGCTCAACGTGAATGGAGGCAGTGTTCTCTGCGGGTGATGGCAGATGGCCGACGGGCAGAGCCTGCCCCGAGCGAAGCGAGGGGGGCGACGGGTCATGGACTTTCCTGAGCTTCAGCTTTCGGATGAAGTCGTAGGCATCGTCGAAACGCTCGAGAAGGCCGGCTTCGAGACCTGGGCGGTCGGGGGCGCCCTGCGAGACCGGTTGCTCGGACTCGAGCATCCCGACGTCGACATCGCCACCGCGGCAACGCCGGATCACGTTCTCCAGCTCTTCAAACGAACCGTGCCGGTCGGCGTCGAGCACGGCACCGTCGGTGTCCTCGGAAAGTCGGGCCGGCTCTACGAAGTCACGACCTTCCGACGCGATGTCCGCACCGATGGCCGCCACGCCGAGGTCGAGTTCGGCGTGTCGCTGGTCGACGATCTCGCGCGGCGCGACTTCACGATCAACGCCCTCGCGTACCATCCGATTCGCCAGGAGTGGCAGGATCCCTTCGACGGCCGCGGCGACCTCAAGGCGGGAGTCGTGCGCGCCGTGGGCGATCCGGCTGCGCGGTTCCGGGAGGACTACCTGCGGATCCTTCGCGCGATCCGGTTCGCGGCGCGATTCGGCTTCAGCATCGAGGCTGAGACCTGGGCAGCGGCGGTCGACGCGGCGCCGGGACTTTCGGGTCTTTCCGCCGAGCGGGTGCGTGACGAATGGTTCAAGGGACTTCGCACCGCACGCTCCATCCCCGGCCTGATCCGGCTCTGGCGCGAGGTGGGTGCAGCCGGGGTCTGGCTTCCCGAGCTCGAGACGGCATGGCAGTACGCCGATCCCGAGATCCGCGATCCCGTCGTGCTCACCTCGGTCGTCGTCAGGAATCCCGCCGACGTGCTGCTCCGGCTTCGTGCCTCCAACGACGAGATCAACCGGGCTCGCGCCATCACCCGCAATCCCGCCGCGCCCGGCAGCCAGGGCGGAGTCGGCGCGAGACGCTGGCTGGCGACCGTTGGCGGCGCCGCGGACGACCTGCTCCTCGCCGCGCGCTATCGCGAAGGAAAGGATCCGTCCTGGGCCGGTGAGGTGGCCGGGGTGCGCGCCCGGGGTGAAGCAACGGCTCGCAGTGCCCTGGCGATCACCGGTGACGACCTGATGGCGATGGGACTCGCCGCGGGGCCGGCACTGGGGGCCACGCTCGACCGGCTGCTCGAGGCCGTCATCATCGATCCGGGACTCAACCACAAGGACAAGCTCCTGGAGCTGGCGCGTCGGTGAGTCTGTTGCCCTTGTTGCTTGGCGTCGTTGCCGCGGTCGGCAATCTTCTCGGCGCGGCGGTGGTCGTAAAGCGCGCGCCCACCGGCCTCAGGTTCATCGAGACGATGCTGGCCTTCGGCGCCGGGTTCATGCTCGCCGTCGTGCTGGTCGGCGTGCTGCCCGTGCTCCGGTTCTCCGGGATCACCACGGGCATCACGATTCTGGCGGGTTATCTCGCCGTGCACCTCGCGCACCATGTCGTGGTCCCCCATTTCCACTTCGGCGAGGAGACCCATTCGATCAGCCCGGCGATCGGGACCAGCGCCCTCATCGGTCTCTCGATCCACTCCTTCTTCGATGGCGTCGCGATCGCGAGCGGTCTCCAGGCCAACGCGGCCCTGGGGCTGATGCTCTTCCTCTCGGTCCTCCTCCACAAGCTTCCGGAAGGCGTGACCATCGCGAGTGTCGTGATGGCGGGCGGTCAGCCGGGCGCCCAGGCGTTCCGCGCGGCGCTCGGACTCGGTGCGGCCACGGTGCTCGGCGTCGTCCTCACTGAAGTGGCGGCGCCGCTGGCGACCCACGGGCTCGCATTGGCTGCGGGGGCGACGCTCTACGTCGCGGCGTCCAACCTGGTGCCGGAGTTCCAGAACAAGCGCCGGATGGACCTGACCTTTTCGTTCTTTGGCGGCGCCCTCGCCGTCATCCTGCTGGAGATGTGGAAGTGAGCCTGTTTGAAGTGCCCGCGCCCCTCGCGGCGCGCATGCGGCCCCGGACCCTGGATGAATTCGTGGGACAGGAGCAGCTTCTCGCGCCCGGTCACGCGCTGGGGGACTCGATCCGCCGCGGCAACATCGGCAGCGTGATCTTCTGGGGACCGCCCGGCAGCGGCAAGACCTCGCTGGCGCGGCTCATCGCGCGACACACCGAGCGCCAGTTCGTGCCCTTCAGCGCGGTCACCGACGGGGTGCCGCGGCTCCGCGAAATCGTCAAGGAAGCCGAAGGCCGCCGCGCGCTGGGACGGGGGACCATCCTCTTCTGCGATGAGATCCACCGGTTCAATCGCGCGCAGCAGGACGCGTTCCTGCCTCATGTCGAAAGCGGCTTGCTGACGCTGATCGGCGCGACCACCGAGAACCCGAGCTTCGAGCTCAACGGCGCGCTGCTCTCGCGCTGTCGCGTCTACGTCCTGCGGCGGTTGGATCCGGCCGATGTGGAGCGCGTCGTCCGGACGGCGGTCGCCGACCCCGAGCGCGGCCTCGGTGATCTCCACCTGGCGGTTGATGATGCGACGGTTGCGCTGCTGGCGGCCCAATCGGACGGCGACGCGCGCCGCGCCCTCACGGTACTGGAGGCGGCGTCGAACCTCGTGGGCGCGGGCGGAACGATCACCGAGGCGATCGTGCGCGACGCGCTGGCGATGCGGGTGCCGACCCACGACAAGTCGGGCGAAGAGCACTTCAACATGCTCTCGGCATATCACAAGTCGTTGCGCGGGAGCGACCCCAACGCGGCGCTCTACTGGATGGCGCGGATGATCGAGGGCGGAGAGGATCCGATGACGATCTTCCGCCGCGCGATCGCGATGGCGGCGGAGGACATCGGGCTCGCCGATCCCCAGGCTCTCACCCTCGCGGTCTCGGCGCGCGACGCCTTCCACATGCTGGGACCGCCGGAGGGGTACCTGCCGCTCGCCGAGATGACGATCTACCTCGCGACGGCGCCCAAGTCGAATTCGGTGGTGACGGCGCTGACCCGGAGCCTGGAGGCCGCGCAGGAGACCCCCGCGGTCGGAGTCCCGATTCACCTCCGCAACGCGCCGACGAACCTCATGAAGGCTCTGGGGTATGGAAAGGAGTACCAGTATCCCCACGATGCGCCGGCAGGATTCGTCGACCAGCAGTACCTGCCGGACGAGCTGAGAGATGCAACGCTCTACCAGCCTGGAGACCGCGGATTTGAGAAAAAGATTGCCGAGCGCCTGGCGTGGTGGCGGCAGCTCGGGGAGTCAGGGGACCAGAGCCCGTAGCCCGTCGACTGTCGACAGTCGACAGTCGACTGTCGACGGTCGACGGTCGACTTTGCTAGTTTTGAGGCCCAAGGAGGAACCGTCATCCGGGACATGATCAACGTTCGCGACCCCGTGGAGCGCGCTGTGCTCGTCGCCGCTCCGCGCAAGGGTAGCGCTGATTCACAGCAGCTCCAGGAACATCTCGACGAGCTCGCCGAGCTGGTCGATACCGCGGGAGCAGCGGTGGCGGGTCGGCTTTCCCAGCATATCGCATCACCCAACCCAGCCACGCTCATCGGTGAAGGCAAGGTGGAGGAGCTGCGCGCCATGCTGGCCGACGAGAACGCCTCGCTGGCCATCTTCGACGAGGAGCTGAGCCCGGTCCAGGGCGCCAATCTCGAGAAGGAGCTCAAGGTCCGCGTGATGGACCGGGCCGAGCTCATCCTCGACATCTTCTCGACCCGGGCCCGCACTCATGAAGCCAAGCTACAGGTCGAGCTGGCGCAGCTCGAGTACATGCTGCCGCGCCTGGCGCGGATGTGGACCCACCTTTCCCGTATCCGCGGTGGTATCGGTCTCCGGGGCCCCGGCGAAACCCAGCTGGAGACCGACCGCCGGATGATCCGGAAGAAGATCCAGCATCTCAAACGGAAACTGATCGACGTCGCGCAGCACCGCGAAACGGTGCGCTCCGGGCGCCAGGCCATGCTCACCGCAGCGCTGGTCGGCTACACCAACGCGGGGAAGTCGAGCATCCTGCGCTCGCTCACCGGCGAGCACGACATCTTCGTCGAGGACCGGCTCTTCGCCACGCTCGACACCCTCACCCGGGAAGTCGAGCTGGGGCAGGGGGTGCGGGTGCGGGTCACCGACACGGTCGGGTTCATCCGGAAGCTGCCCCACCACCTGGTCGCGAGCTTCCGTGCCACCCTCGAGGAAGCGACCGACGCCGACCTGCTGCTCCACGTGGTCGACGCGGCGCATCCCGACTGGGAGGAGCACATCTCCGTCGTGAATTCGGTGCTCGCCGATCTCGGGCTCGCCGAGCGGCCCCAGCTCCTGGTCTTCAACAAGATCGATGCGGTGCCCGATCCGCTGGCGGTCGCGGCGCGGGTGCGTGAGCTCTATCCCGGATCGGTGACGTCCACGGTGATGCGCACCGATGGACTGCAACAGCTCAAGACCACCCTCGCCGAGCGCGCCTCCGCGCTCCGTCCCACCGTGCAGGTCGAGGTGCCGATGACCGACGGCGCGCGCATCGCGTCGCTCTATCGTGCTGGCGAAGTCATCTCGCGCGAAGACCGGGGAGACCGAGTCGTGCTGACCATCCGGACCGAGCCCTGGCGTGCGGAGCAACTGCGTGATCCCGGTGGCAACGGCCGGGGGCATGCGTGACGGTCCGGGTTCCCGGCCCGGAGGACCTCAAGAGTCGTCGCATTCGCCTGGCCCTGGTGGGCTGTGGCCGGATCGCCGACCGCCATATCGAGGCGTTCCAGCAACACGTCGATCGTGCCGAGTTGGTCGCCGTCTGCGACAGCGATCCGGTGGTCCTCGAGGAAGCGATCAAGCGCCACGGCGTTCCGGGGTTTGCGTCACTCGACCTGCTCCTCGCCGGCTCCGACGCCGACGTCATCGTGCTGGCGACGCCGAGCGGGTTGCACGCCACCCAGACCATCCAGGCCGCGTCGGCGGGTCGCCACGTCGTCACCGAGAAGCCCATGGCCACGCGATGGAAGGACGGCATCGCGATGGTGCAGGCCTGCGACCGCGCCGGGGTCATGCTCTTCGTCGTGAAGCAGAATCGGCGGAATCCCACCATCCAGCTGGTGAAGCGCGCGATCGACAAGGGACGCTTCGGCCGGATCTACCTCGTCACGGTGAACGTCCTCTGGAGCCGGCCGCAGTCGTACTATGACAGCGCGTCATGGCGCGGGACGTGGGAGTTCGATGGCGGGGCGTTCATGAACCAGGCGAGCCACTACGTCGACCTGCTCGACTGGCTGATCGGTCCGGTGCAGACGATCAGCGCCTTCACGGCGACTCTCGCGCGCAACATCCAGGTCGAGGACACCGGCGTCGCCGCGATCCAGTGGCGTTCGGGGGCGCTGGGTTCGATCAACGTCACCATGCTGACCTATCCGAAGAACCTCGAGGGCTCGATCACGGTCATCGGGGAGAAGGGGACTGTTCGGCTGGGCGGCGTGGCGGTCAACAAGATCGAGCACTGGGCCTTCGCCGATCCCGACCCCGATGACGAGCAGGTCGAGAAGGCGAGCTACGACACCACCTCGGTGTATGGCCACGGGCACACCGGCTACTACGACAACGTCCTCAAGTCGCTCCGCGGCGAGGCCGTGCCCGAGACCGATGGCAGGGAAGGGCTCCGCTCGCTGGAGCTCCTCATCGGCACCTACCTCTCGGCGCGCGACGGTCGCGCGGTCTCGCTGCCGCTCGACTACTGACGTCGCTTCGAGGGTCCGCCACTCGAGAATCCGAACGTCAGCTGGATCCGGCCCTCGAACCGCGTGGTGCTGGATCCTTCGACGTGGCCGTCATTCGAGATCGCGTGAAGGCCGCCGCTGCCCTTGAGGCCGAGCGCGCCCTTCTGTCCTGACACGCCGAGTCCAAAGCGCCACGTCCGCGTCGGGGTCCCGATAAAGAAGGTGGGGGTCGCGGCGAGGTCAGCACCGGTCGGGAAGGGTGTGCGAAGGTTCCCTTCACCCTGCTTGAGCCAGGTGATCTCCGGAGTCACCAGCCACACGCCCTCGACCGGTACGCCAAACGCCAAAGTGGCCTGGACCTGATCGGCGAAATTGCGGCCCAGTCCCACGGTGCCGTCGGTGTAGAACTCCTCCGGCCTGGTGGTGCGGTACAGCAGGCTGCTCGCTGCCGTCACCCGCGCCCGCCAGCTGAGCGTCTGTCCCAGCGGTCCGGCGAGGCCAAGCGTGCCCCCCCATCGCGCGGGGCGAGCGTCTTCGACGTTGGCGGAGCCCTTGTCGTCCAGCGCAAACTGGGCCTGCAGCAGCAGCGGCCGGCCCAGCCGCCACGAGAGGTCCGCACCGATGATGCTGTTGGCGTCCTCGCTGTTCCCGAAGATTCCCTTGAGCACCAGCGGATAGAATGGACTCGCGATGGTCGTCACGACGTTCCGCGACTCGGTGCTCACGATGCCGGTCTCCCAGAGCGCGATCGTGAGGGCCGGGTTGAGTCGCAGCGCGAAACGGTGCGACGTGGTGTAGCGGTAGTGATCGACCACGACCGGGTCCTGCACCTGCCGGAGGGGCGCGCCGGAGAAGTCGACCTGGAGCTTGCCGCGGGTGTAGCTGAAGGCGAGGCCGTCCTGGGGATAGCCGTCGGTGCTCGCGGGAAGGCCCGAAGCGCCGGCCATGCCCCACGAGCGATCGAACATGCCGTAGGTGACCGTGACGCCCTTGCCCTCCACGCTCACGTAGGCGTCCATGATCCGCCACTCCTCGTCGCGTGGCTCCGCCGACGCCGAGTCGAGCCAGTCGGGATCCATCGAGAGCCGGGGCTCCCATGCGGCGCGAGCCGACATCACCGCGAACATCGTACGTCCCGTGACGCTTCCCTCGACGTACGGCCTGGTGCCGCCATCGCCGGTGGGCTGCAACAACTCGCGACGCGCGTGGGTGAACGACTGGAATCCGCCCCGCCCGGCCACCTGCCAGCTGGCGCCCTCTTTCTTGATCGGCTCGTCCTGGAACTCCTCGACCAGCTTCGCGGCGAGCTGTCCGCCGGTGGCCTGGTTGAGCGCCTCGAAGACCTGCCGGCGGCGGATCGGACGCCACATCGGTGACGGGTCAGCAACGTCGCCCCGGATCACCATGTGCTCGAAGAGGGGAAGCCGCGGATCGTCGGCGCTGACGATGGGGGAAGCCTGGGCCGTAAGCAGGGAGCCGTACGCGGTAAGCGGGAACAACGCGAGGAACCCGGTGAGGAGCGCCCTCACATGGTGGCGGGTTCGCCCCGGCCCGCGTGGGCGCGGGAGAGGACCTCGTGCCAGTATGCACTGGTCGTGCGCGCGATCGCGGCGTCGACGTAGTGATCGAGCACGCGCTTCCGGCCGGCCCGGCCGAGCACGGCGCGGCGGTCCTGGTCCATCACCAGCTCCTGAAGGGCGATCAGCAGCTCTTCGTCGCTCGAGACGACGATGCCCGCCTCTCCAACCAGCTCGGGCAGCGCACCCACGTTGCTGACGACCGGTGCGACCCCGTGAGCCATGGCTTCGAGGATGACGGTGGAATGGCGCTCGACCCACGTCTCGGTGCTGCGGGAGAGGGCCACGATCACGTCCACGCCGCTCCAGAGCTCGGTGATCTCGTTGCGGGCAATCGGGCCCAGCCAGCGGATGCGGGAGGCGAGACCGAGCTTCTGGGCCAGGTCCTCCAGCGATTCCTGCTCCGGCCCGGTCCCGGCGACCAGCAGGGACCAGGGTCCCATGAGCTGGCCGCAGCCGCGGAGCAGCCGATCGACGCCGCGTTCCGGTACCAGGCGGCCGACCGTCGCCATCGTGAGGGATTCCGATGATGGCCGTTCCGGCGCGGGGGGCGCCACGATTCCCTGCTGGGGAAGCGCCATGGCGGGAACGTTCGGCGCAGCCTCGGCGAGGAGGGTCTCGGCGAGTCGGTTGCCGCCGATGACACCGCTGGCTTCGCCCAGGGTGCGGCGGTAGCGCCGCTCCTCGAAGAATCCGCGCTTCTTCGGGAGACTCTCCCAGGAGAAGACGACGGAGGGGATCTCAAGGCGTAGAGCTTCATGCACGATCGCGGATGCGCCCTGGGTGCCGGGCTCGAGCTCGACGTGGACCAGCGCGGGTCGCAGGTCGGAGAGCAGGCGCTTGAGGGCGCGGGGCTTGTATTGCAGGGTGTCAGGAAATTCGACGGACCCGGTAACGGCGACGGGAGACAGCCGAATGGGACCGTCCATGTCGGCGTTGCCCCCGGGCGTAGCCAGTGTGATCTCCCAGCCGTGGCCGGCGAGTTCACGCAGTTTCTGGCGGTTGGCGGGGTCGAGTGCGTGGTGTGAGAGTACGAGGACGCGCACGGTCGAAAGTTAATCGATGTCTGACTTTCGGCGGCGACTATTGTGGCGAACACGATCGCCCTGTTGCAGATCGCGCTACCCAGGTCAGCCTGAGACCAGGTGTACGCGACCTCGGCTCTCGTTGCGTTGGATGCAGGTCTGTGAAACGCCCCTCAGGTTGCCCTTGCTGCTAGGTTTTGTGAAACCCCTCGGGACGCCGCAGTGGGCGTTTTCGTCCTACCGGCGTCCTATACGGAGATATGCTCGCACTCCTCCTCGCCCTCCAGCAGGCCGGTACCCCCGCTCCAGACTCGGCCGCGGTCCGGCGCGAAGCGCGTGAGCTGCAGTCCCAGTTCGAGCTCTTCCGCCGCGAGCACCTGCCCATCAGCGAAGTCGGCAAGGACAAGTGCGAGGTGAAGATCGGACGATTCTGCTACTGGTACGACCCGACCGACCCGCCACTGCCTGACGAGCCCAAGGAGATCGCCGAGGCGCGGGCGGACTTTCTGGCCCAGCTGGAGAACCTCGCCCGCTTTTCTCCCACCGATCCCTGGGTCCTGGCCCAGCGAGTCCGCTACACGATCGAGCAGGGGCTGCCCGACTCCGCCGTGGCGATCGCTTCGTGCGCCACCTGGTGGTGCCGGGCGCTTTCCGCCTACGCCTATTACTACAAGGGCGACGTGGGGACCGCGGATTCGCTCTACACCAAGGCCATGTCCCTGGCGCCCATGGGGGTGCGATGCGACTGGAATCACCTGGGCCAGGCCCTCGAGCCCCAGGAAAAGGCCATCTATGACCGGCTCGATTGCCGCCAGCGGGATTCCGTGGACGCCTACCTCTTCTGGCGAGGCAGGCCCGCGTTTTCCCGCGGAGGCAATGACGTGCGCGTCCAGTGGTACGCGCGCCAGACCGCGATTCGGGCGTATGGCGAGGGAGTCACGCATCACGGCATGATAGGCTCACGGGACTACTTCGAGATGCTGTCCCGCTACGGAATGGAGACCTCGTACGCTCGGCGTCCGCCCAAGGAAAACGAGGAGGTCAACGTCGTCGGGCTCGAGCCCAAGCCGTCCTATGCGTTCCTGGCGCCACTCGAGGAAGGGAAATGGCCCCCGGAGGCGTCCAAGCCCGCGTCGAGATTTTCCACTACCCGGTTTGCCAAGAGCATCGGGACCCTGGAGAATGTCCAGCTGGCGCGGTTCAGGCGTGGTGATTCACTCGTCGTGGTCGCCGGATTCAACGCGGCTCGCGACTCGATGTTCACCTCCTCGTGGGTGGCGGCGGGAATCTCGCTCAGCAATTCCCCGACCGCGCGGACGGCAACCACCATCCTGCCCGCGCCAGCCGGGCGTGGATCGCTCGGCGTGCGAGGCAAGGCCGGCGGCGTCGTGAGCGTCGAGCTGATGGACAGCGTGCATCGCGCGTTCTCGATCTACCGACTGCCGGTCGACTCGGCGCCCGTGGCCATCTCCGACCTGCTGATCACGGTGCCGGGTGACTCGCTGCCCGAATCCCTGGACGATGCGGCCAAGGTTGTCTGGCCCGGCCTCCGGGTCGGCGTCGGTGGGACGATCGGGCTCTACTGGGAGACCTACGGAGTCACCGCGGCGGATTCGCTCCTCAGCGTGACGCTGAGCGTGGAGCCGGTCAAGCCGGGCTTCTTCGGCCGGCTGACGCAGTCGATCGGCCTCAAGAGCAAGGTGCCGCCGCTGCGGCTCAACTGGAAGCGTCGCGTCGAGGGCGGTGTCGATTTCGCGGCGCACTCGGTGGAGGTGGACCTGTCCCGGCTCAAGACGGGGAGCTACGTGGTGAGCGTGGAGCTGAGCGACGGGCGAAAAACGACGCGCCACATCGAGATCATCGAGCGCCCGGACTCGACGTAAAAGAATTGGAAGGAATTGGGGTCTGACCCCAATTCCTTCATTTCCTGGCTTAGTCGGCCCGGATGGCCCGAACCGGGTCGATGCTGCTGGCGCGCCGTGCCGGCACGTACGATGCCGCCAGCGCGACCAGCAGCAGCGCCACCGCCACCGTCACTAGCGTCACCGGATCGGTCGGCGATACCCCCACGATCATCGCCCGCAGGAATCGGGTCGTTGCGAGAGCAATGGCGACGCCGACCGCGGCACCCACCGACGCGGTCCGGATTCCCTCGCCCAGGACCTGGCCGGTGACCTGACGGCGGCTCGCACCCAATGCCATCCGGATCCCCATCTCCGCGCCGCGCTGACTGACCGAGTAGCTGACCACGCTGTAGATGCCCAGGCCCGCCAGAACGAGTGCCACCATGGCAAAGCCGGCGATCAGGAGACTGGTGAAACGGCGGGGCGCGACCGAGGTCGCGATCGCCTCGGTCATGGTCTGCACCTTGGCGATGGGCGTCGAGGGGTCGAGCTCGCGAACGATGGACCGGACCTGTCCGGCAATCGCGCTCGGATCGCCACTGGTGCGCACGACGAGCCACATCTGCGTCGGCACGTAATAGGCAATCCGCTGCGCCTGGGGGCTCGGGAAATACATCGTCGGCGGTGGATCGATGAGAAATCCACTGGACCGGACATCCTTGACGACGCCGACCACGGTGGCTTGCGGCATGTCGGGATTGAGCATCCGGACTCTTCCGCCGATCGCCTCCTTGCCGGGCCACATCTTCCTGGCCATGGTCTCATTCACCACGGCGACCAGCGCCGCGTCGGCACGGTCCGCGTCGGTGAAGGTTCGGCCCCGCACCAGCGGCACGCGCATCGCCTCGAAATATCCGGCGGTCACCTTCTGCGGCATGGCGGCCGGCGCCTCGGCAACAGAGGTTGTCGGCGACATGTCATCGATGGCGATCGACCAGGAGCTGTTGGCGTCCGTGATCGGCAGGTCCTCCACCGCTCCGACGGACTGCACGCCGGGCAACGCGCGAACCCGCCCGATGATGCCGTCATACAGCTGGGTCGCCAGCTGGTCCACATAGCGTGAAGGAGGGGAAACCTGGACTGCGAGGACATGGTCGGCCCTGAAGCCCAGGTCGATCGCCTGCATGTTCCACAGCGAGCGCAGCATGAGGCCCGCTCCAGCAAGCGTGACGACGGCCAGCGAAATCTCGGAGACGACCAGGGCCCTGCGGATCCGGCCTCTCGCTCTTCCGTGGC